>NZ_QHHV01000290.1:0-31420 GCF_003947245.1 Actinoplanes sp. ATCC 53533
AGGCGCGGGGCCGGGAACGCCAGGCCCTGACCCGGGAGCTGGAGACCGCCCACGCGAGCGCGCAGGCGCTGTCCCGCGATCTCGTGGCGGCCCGCGAGCAGGCCGAGGCGCAGAGCCGGCAGGTGGAGTCACTGGCCCAAGACCTCAGGGCCGCCCGCGACGCCGCCGCGGCCGCGGCCGGCGAGCGAGACGCCGCCCGGGCCGAGACAGGCCGGGAGCGCGAGGCTGCCGCGCGCGACGTGGAGGCGCTGCGGCGCACCGTGAGCGAGGTCCGGGCGGACGCCGAGCGAGACAGGGCGGCGCTGAGCGCGGCCCGGGGCGACGCCGACGCCGCGCACCATCGGGTGACGCAGCTCTCGGCGCAGATCAGCGACCTGGCATCGGCGCTGGCCGCGCTGGGCCCGGCACGAAGCGTCCCGGCGCAGGGGCCGGCCAACGGCTCGTCCGGCCGATCCACGTCGGGCAACGGATCGGCCAGCCGATCCGGGCCGGCCGCCCAATCAGCCGGTGGACCGGCGCGGGCAACGGCCACGGAGCCGGCCGCCGAATCAGCCGGTGGACCGGTGCGGGGAACAGCCACGGGATCGGCCGGCGAATCAGCCGGTGGGACGGCCGATTCGGCTGTCCCGGTGGCAGGGTGACCGACATCGCACTATCCGTAGATCTCGCAAAGCCTAGTAAAGTGGACCAAGGTCCACTTCAGGACGGGGCTGAGTCGGCCGATAGGGGACCCGGGCGGTTACGCTCGAAGCGTTAACACCGTCGACATACGGCGGTCGCGTCAGGAATCCCGCGGCCGCCCCTTTCGTTACACCAACGGAAGCAGCACCACGAGCGAGGGGAAAGCCGATCATGGGCGAACGCATGCTGCGCGGCAGCCGTCTAGGCGCAGTCAGCTACGAGTCCGACCGCAACACGGAGCTGGCGCCCCGGCAGACCCGCGAGTACCTGTGCGTGAAGGGTCACCAGTTCGAGGTGCCGTTCGCCGTCGACGCCGAGGTGCCGATCACCTGGGAATGCAAGTTCGACGGCAGCGTCGCACGACTGGTCGACGGCAACGAGCCGGAGCAGAAGAAGGCGAAGCCGCCGCGTACGCACTGGGACATGCTGCTCGAGCGGCGGTCGATCTCGGAGCTGGAGGACATCCTCAACGAGCGGCTCCAGGAGGTCCGCACCCGACGGGGTCGCTGACCAGCAGCACCAAACGCCGATCGCCGTCCCGCTGAGCAGCGGGACGGCGATTTGCTGTGTGTGTGGTGTGTGTGGCGTCAGCGGACGATCTCGCCCTCGACGACCTCGCCCTGCACGACCTGGCCGGGCGGGCCGAACGCGGCGGGCTCGGCCGGCGGCTCGTCGACCGGGGCGGACTGGCGCACCCGCACGTGGCGGGGGCCGAACAGGTCACCGGCGACCGCCGAGGACACCCGCCGCTCGGTGGCGCGTTCGACGCCGCGGCGGGCCAGGAACCGGCCCGGCGGGGCGACCAGCAGCAGACCCGCCACGGCCGTGAGGAAACCCGGGACGGCCAGCAGCAGCGCGCCGAGCAGCCCGACCAGCGAGTCGCTGACCTGCGGGCCCGGAGGGCGGCCGGCCTCGGCGGCGGCCCGGAACGACCGCCAGCCACGGATGCCCTCGCGGCGCAGCAGCGCCAGCCCGGCCACACTCGACCCGGCGATGATCAGCAACGCCCAGCCGGCGCCGAGCGCGTGCACCACGGCCATGAAAACGGATATCTCGGCCACCGCGAGCAACAGCAGCCCCAGCGGGAGCAGAGCCAGACCTCGGCGCATCATCCACAACCTTCCGGCGTCACCTCAGCGCATCCCGTCAAGCATGACACGCCCGGGCCCGGTCACGGCCAGGTCGAACCCTGCCTCGGCTTGCGGCCGAGCTTGCTCAGCACCGCGTCGCGGCGCGCCGCCGCACCCCACAGAGTGACCCTGAGCAGCTGTTCCTTGAAGATGTTGCCGCTCATCTTGCTGACGCCGTGTTCGCGCTCGGTGAACGTGATCGGCACCTCAGCCATCCGGAAACCGTGCCGGTAGGTCCGCCAGGCCAGCTCCACCTGGAACGAATACCCGGTGGAGGCGACCGTCGCGACGTCGATCGCGTCCAGCACCGCCATCCGGTATGCCCGGTAGCCGCCGGTGGCGTCCTTGAACGGCATGCCCAGCGCCATCCGGATGTAGATGTTGCCGCCGCGGGAGAGCAGCAGCCGGTGTACCGGCCAGTTGTGCACGCTGCCGCCGGGAATGTACCGGGTGCCGAGCACCGCGTCGGTCTCGCGCAGCGCGTCGAGCAGCTTGTGCAGCTCCTCCGGGGCGTGCGAGCCGTCCGCGTCCATCTCGACGACCGCGTCGTAGCCCTTGTCCTTGGCCCAGGCGAACCCGGCGACGTACGCGGCGCCGAGGCCTTCCTTGCCGGCGCGGTGCAGCACGAAGACGTGATCGTCGGCGGCGGAGATCTCATCGGCGATGGGGCCGGTGCCGTCGGGCGAATTGTCGTCGGCGACCAGGATGTCCACGCAGGGCACTGCCCGGCGGACCCGTTCGGTGATCAGCCGGACGTTGTCCGCCTCGTTGTAGGTCGGTATGACCACGAGGACGCGTCCGATCCCCGGGTATCCTTCCGCGCCCGAAACCGTCGGGTTCGCGTCGCTCACCGTTCCTCCGTCGTCGATTCCACGGCCGTGCCGGCAACCCGCCGGCGGCGCCTCATCGGCGCCGCCGTCACGAGAACGAGCACGGCCAGGGCCACAGCCGCAAGCTCCGGCCAATGCCCCAAACGAGTCGCCAGCGTACGCGGTCCGTCGACGCGCATGTCATGCAGGACCACGGCGGGCTCGTTGAATCCGGTCGAGGAGTACACCTGACCTGCGGTGCCGACAAAAGCGGACACTCCCACCGTGGACACCATCAGTCCCTCCCGGCCGTGCTCGACCGCCCGCAGCCGCACCATGGCCAGCTGCTGGCGGGCCTCGGCCTCGTTGAAGGTCGCGTTGTTGGTCTGCACCGCGAGGATCTGCGCGCCGCCGGTGACCGTGTCGCGCACCACCGAGTCGTAGGCCACCTCGAAGCAGATCACGTCACCGATCGTCGCCGCCGGCGTCCGCACCACCCCGGGCGTCGTCCCGGCGACCATGTTCTTCACCAGGTCGACCTTGTCGCTGACCACCCGCGCGATCGGGCGCAGCGGCATGTACTCGGCGAACGGCACCGGGTGCCGCTTGATGTACACCTGGTCCAGGTCGGGCCCGGTCACCGGCTGCCACAGGATGCCGGCGTTGCGGATCTCACCCTCGACGTCGCCGCGCAGCACCGCCCCGACCAGGATCGGCACCCCGATCGCGGTCGCCGCCCCGGCGATCTGCTGCGCCGCGTCCGGGTTGCGCAGCGGGTCGATGTCGCTGGAATTCTCCGGCCAGATCACCAGCTCGGGCTGGCGGGCGCGGCCCGCCCGCACGTCCTCGGCCAGCTTCTCGGTCGCCCGCACGTGGTTGAGCAGCACCGCCGCGCGCTGGGCGTTGAAGTCCAGCCCCAGGCGCGGCACGTTGCCCTGCACGATCGCCACCGTGCGGGTCGCCGCGGTCGGCTCGGCGACCGGCACCAGCGCCGGGCCGGCGATCAGCGCCGCGGCGGCCACGGCGAACCCGGCCGCCGGCAGCCACGTCCGCGGCCGGGCCCAGCGCCGCCACGCCAGCGCGACCAGGGCGCCACCGGCGAGAGCGACCACGAAGGTCACCAGCGGCGCACCACCGACCACGGCCACCCGCAGCGCGGGCGCGTCGGCCTGGCTGAACGCCAGCCGCCCCCACGGGAACCCGCCGAACGGCGCCCGGTCCCGCAGCGCCTCCTGCGCGACCCAGAGCAGCCCCGCGGTCAGCGGCCACAGCGCCCGCCACCGGTCGTGCAGCGGCGACAGCCACGCCCCGGCCAGACCGAGCAGCGCGAGATAACCGGCCTGGGCCGACGACAGCAGGATCCACGGCAGCCAGCCGGCGGCCAGATTGGTCCAGTCCAGCAGCGGCACGAAGAACACCAGCCCGGCGATCATGCCGACCCCGGCGCCGCCGCGCAGCCGCCGGCGGTGGGTGGCCGCGGCCAGCACCGCCACGGCGACCGGCGCCAGCCACCACAACCCGTACGGCGGGAACGACACCAGCAGCGCCGCCCCCGCGACCAGCGCGAGCAGCACCGACACCCAGAGGCGCACCGGCTGCGGCGCGGCGGGCGCGGCCGGTGCCGGCGCGGGCGATGGCTGAAGCGTCAATAAATCCACCCGCGGAAGGCTACCTGCCGGTGGTCACGAAACCATCGCGCCTGCCACCTGCGCGGACGGTGTCCGGACAGACGTCGGGGCGTGGCCCGAAGACCACGCCCCGACCGCACCTTGAGATCCGTCCGGGTCCGGTGGGTCATAGCGGCGCGTGACCTTCGGACCGACGCGGCGCGGGCTGGCTGCCCCCGACGTGCCGTTGTCTACTGGCCACGAGTCCCCCTGACCGACACCGGAACAGCGCGGCAGGTCCGCGCCGCCCCGCCGACCCCCACCCCCTGGACCTGGCGTACGCGGGCACTCTGCGAAAGAGCACGGGCGTGGCCAGTGGGCGAAGGAACGAAGCGAACAACAACCGCTTCCCGGAATAGGACTTGAAGACGGTACGTCGCACCCCCGGCCGTCTGTCAACCGGTGTCCCCGTGTCCGGGCGTGTCGCGTTCTCGGGCGTGTCTCGCCGCCGCACCGCCAGGGGTTACAGAACGTTCACCAGCCCCGCCGCCGCCACCGGATGCTCGGCGGCGAGCAACCCCGCCGCCGCCAGCACATACTGCGCGTCCACGGCCCGCCGCGCCGAGCCCGGCGCCGCCCAGCCACCCGCGGTGTCGCCCAGGACCGCGTCCAGCACCGCCGCACCGCCGCCGTGCCGCAGCACCCCACCGGAACCCACGACCAGCCGCACGTCACGCAGGTCCCGGCCGCCGGTCCGCGGCTGCCCCGGACCCGCCGCATGGCCGCGGGCGTGCCGCCGCAACGCGATCATCGCCGCCGTCGCCGCCAGCCGCCGGTCGGTCGCCACGTCATACGGCCGACCACCGCTGATGTCGGGCACCGGCAGCTTCTCGACCGCCGCGGCCGCGACCACCCCCGGCGCGCCGACCCCGACCCCCAGGTCCCCCTCGACCGTCCGGGACCGCCACAGCGTCCCGGCCACGTCCCGGCGCGGACCGGTCTCGGCCTCCGCGTCCGGCACCAGCGCCGAATACACGTCCGTGGTGGCCCCGCCCACGTCCACGACCAGCACCCCGGCGCCGCTGCCGTCGGCCAGCACCTCCACCCCCGCCAGCACCGCGTCCGGGGGTCGCCGCCCGCACCAGCGACGCGAACCGCCCGCCCCGCGAGAGCCCCTTGCCGCCGATCACATGCCGCAGGAACACCTGCCGGATCGCCGAACGCGCCGGCCCCGGATCGAGCACCCCGATCCGGGGGCAGCACGTTGCCGGTCACCGTCACCGGGATCCGCCGCCCGGACAGCAGCGCGGCGGCCTCGTCGCGCACCTCGGCGTTGCCGGCGAGCACCACCGGCACCCGCAGCCGCGAGGTGCCCAGCCGGCCCGCGTTGTGCAGCAGCACCGCACCGTCGCCGCCGTCGGTGCCACCGACCAGCAGGATCACGTCCGGCCGCGCCGCACGCAGCGCCGCGGTCGCCGACCCGTCGAGCCGGCCCGCGGCCACGTGCACGACCTGCGCCCCCGCCGACAACCCCACCCGGTGCCCGGCCTCGGCGGTGACCAGCGACTCGTAGCCGATGACCGCCAGCCGCAGCCCACCGCCGGCCGACGAACACACGAACAGCTCGCTGCCACGCCCGCCGACGGCCGCCACCGCGGCGTCCAGACCGATCAGGACGTCCGAACCCGCCGTCGTGGGCACCTCGGCCCGGCGCACCAGCCGGCCACCGTCAAGATCGACCAGGCAGGCCTTCGTGTACGTCGACCCGACGTCGACACAAACAGCGGCGCTCACGGCTGAGCCCGGCCCTCGCGGTCACGGCCGCCGCCGGCCGCCGGGAGGCCGCAGTCGGTCATGCCGCAGCGGGCACGACCACCGTGCCCGTGGCGGTCACCGCGACGATCGGCTCGGCCAGCACCGCCGCCGCCGACCCGCCCGTGCCCCGGCACACCACCACCGCCCGGAAGTCGATCGTCCGCGACCGGGTGCCCATCCTGGTCACCGTCGCGGTCACCTCCAGCACGTCGCCGGCCTGCACCGGCGCCGTGAACTGCACATCGGAATACGACGCGAACAACCCCTCGTCACCGTCGAGCCGGATGCACACCTCGGTGGCGACGTCGCCGAACAACCCCAGCGAATACGCCCCGTCGACCAGATTGCCCGCGTAGTGCGCGTGCGCGTACGGCACGTACCGGCGATGAACGACAGTGATCAAGAGTTGCTCCCCACGAGTGCGTGCACCAGATACGACGCGACCTCACGCGGCGTCGTACCCCGGCCGAAGATCCGGTCCACGCCCAGCTCGCCGGCCATCAGCTCGTCGAACCGCGGCCCGCCCACGATCAGCAGCGGCCGCTTGCCGGCCGGCATCGCCTCCCGGAACGCCGCCGTCATCGCCCGGGTGTTCTGCAGGTGCGCGTCGCGCTGCGTCACCACCTGCGACACCAGCACCGCGTCGGCCTTCTGCGCCCGCGCGGTCTCCACCAGCTCCGGCACCGACACCTGCGCGCCCATGTTGGTCACCGACAGCTCCCGGTAGTACTCCAGGCCCTTCTCCCCCGCGATGCCCTTGAGATTCAGGATCGCGTCGATGCCGACCGTGTGCGCGTCCGTGCCGATACACGCGCCCACCACGTTCAGCCGCCGCCGCAGCCTGGCCTTGATGACCGCGTTGACCTCCTTCGCGCTCAGCAGCGGGAAGTCACGCTCGACCACCTGCACCTTCTCGGTGTCGACCAGATGACCGACCCGGCCGTAGACGACGAAGAACGTGAACCCGTCGCCCATCGGCTTGGCGTGCACCAGCATCGCCGGGTCCATGCCCATCTTGTTCGCCAGCTGCACCGCGGCGCCCTCGGCCCGCTTGTCGTGCGGGATCGGCAGCGTGAACGACAGCTGCACCATCCCGTCGCCGGTGGTGTCCCCATAAGGGCGAACGATCGTCATGACTCCAGCGCCTCCGTCACGGGGTTGTAGTAGCCGTCCTCATGACGGGCGACCCCGTCGAGGCCCTTGCCCCGGTCCGCGGGCCGCTTCATGATCCCGAAAGTGCCGTCGGCGATCGCGGTCAGCATGGTGTCGTCGACGATCTTCTCCAACAACGAGATCGCCTCGCCGAGCACCGCGTGCGCCCGCGACTGGATGAACCCACCCGGCGCCGGCACGAAGTCCTCGTGCAGGTTGCCCGCGCCGTTGAGCACGTACCGCACGTTCTGCAGCGCGATGTCGCGGTCCGACAGCCACGGCGTCACCACCGCCTCGGTCATCATCCCCACCAGCAGGATCCCCTGCCCGGTCAGCGCCCCGGCCAGGTTGAAGAACCCGTCGAGCAGGTTGCCCCGGAACACGTCACCGGTCATGTGCTTGGTCGGCGGCATCCACTTCAGCGGCGCGTCCGGGAACAACTCCCGCGCCAGCAGCGCGTGTGCCAGCTCCAGCCGGAACGACTCCGGCAGCTCCGGGTTGATCTCGAACGCGTGCCCCAGGCCGATCTGCCAGTCCGCCAGCCCCGCCTCGTGCGCGAAGAACTCGTTGAGCAGCTGCGACACCGTCACCGTGTGCGCCGCCTCGACCGCGTCCGCCGTGGTCAGATAGTTGTCCTCACCGGTGTTGATGATGATCCCGGCCCGGGCGTGCACCTGCCGGGAGAACCGCTGATCCACGAACGTGCGGATCGGGTTGATGTCGCGGAACAGGATGCCGTACATCGAGTCGTTGAGCATCATGTCCAGGCGCTCCATGCCGGCCAGCGCCGCGATCTCCGGCATGCACAACCCCGACGCGTAGTTCGTCAGCCGCACATACCGGCCCAGCTCCTTCGACGTCTCGTCCAGCGCCGCGCGCATCAGCCGGAAATTCTCCCGCGTCGCGTACGTGCCGGCGAAACCCTCCCGGGTCGCGCCCTCCGGCACATAGTCCAGCAGCGACTGCCCCGTCGACCGGATCACCGCGATCACGTCCGCGCCGGCCCGCGCCGCCGCCTGCGCCTGCGGAATGTCCTCATAGATGTCCCCGGTCGCCACGATCAGATAGATCCACGGCCGCTGCTGCGGATCCCCGTACCGCTTGATCAGCCTGTCCCGCTCGGCCCGGCGCCGGTCGACGATCCTCAGGCCCGCGCCGGTCGCCCGCCGCGCGGCCCGCCGGGCCGCGGCCACCTCGGCCTTCTTCTCCGGTACGGCGAACCTCACCGCCCCCGCCGCGGCCTTCTGCGCCAGCACCGTCACATCCTCCACGCCCTCGGTGGCCAGGGCGTGGAACACCGGCACCGCCACCCCCCGGCCCAGGCCCACGTCGGCGCGTACGGCGTCCACCAGGCGGTTCACCCACGGAATCCCGTCGGAATCCGCCCCCGACACCCCCGCCAGGCGCAACACCGCCCGCTCCACCGACACCGTCGTATGCGAGCGCGCCAGGTCCACGACCGGCTGCCCCGCCCTCGCGGCCAGCGCCCGCGCCCGCGCCACCACGGCGGGGTCCAGACCAAGCTTGTTCACGTCACTCCTCGAAGATCGTCTCGCCGCGCAGCACCGTGCGCCGGCACACCGGCCGCGCCGGCACCTCACCGTCGACCCCGGCCAGCAGCACCGGCAGTCCCCCGTCGACCCCGGCCGGGGTCTCCCACACCGCGAACGTCGCCGCCTTGCCCGGCGACAACACGCCCGCGTCGTCCACCCCCGCGGCCCGCCAGCCGCCCCGGGTGCTCGCCCCGAACGCCGCCCGCACACTCATCCGGTACACCGGGTTGCGCGGCGCCGCCGCGGCGACCACCGCCGCCCACGGATCCAGCACCGTCACCGGCGCGTCCGAACCGAACGCCAGCGACACCCCCACCGCGTACATCGCCCCGATCGGATTGGTCAGCATCGCCCGCTGCACCCCCAGGCGCTGCGCGTACATCCGGTCCGGGCCACCCCACAACGCGTCGAACACCGGCTGCACGCTGGCCACCACCCCGAACTCCACCATCCGGGCGATCATCGCCTTGTCCGCCAGCTCCACGTGCTCGATGCGGTGCCGGCCCTCCCGCAGCCGGTCCACCCCCACCTGCTTGGCCGCGATCGCGAAGCCGTCCAGCACCGCCTCGATCGCCGCGTCGCCGATCGCGTGGAAACCGCCCTGCACCCCGACCTCGACACACTCCAGCAGATGCGCACCGGCCTGCTCCGCCGACACGAACGCCTCACCACACCCGTCGCCGTCGTGGTACGCCGACCGCACCGACGCCGTCCGCGACCCCAGCGCCCCATCGGCGTACAGGTCACCGGCCGCACCGACCGCGCCCAGCTCCTTCGCCCGCACCGCACCACCGAGCTCACCCCAGTAACCGAACACCTGCGGCAGCCCCCGACCCGACAACGCCAGCACCGAGAGGAAATCGGCCTCACTGGACGTGCCCGGGCCCGCGCACTCGTGCACCGCCGCCACCCCGCGCGACGCCGCCAGCCGCAACGCCGAGGTCTGCGCCGCCGTGCGCTGCGCCGCCGTCAGCGAACCCAGCGCCACCGCCCGCACCGCGTGATGCGCCTGCTCACGCACCCAGCCCGACACCGCGTGCCCCGGCACCCCCTCGACGCCGGGGCACGCGGCCAGCATCGAGCGCGACGCCAGCGCCGAATGCACCGACGCCTGCGACAGATACACCCGCCGGCCGTCCGCCGCGCGCTCCAACTCGTCCGCCGACGGCGGCACCTGCGCCACCCACGTCGACTCGTCCCAGCCGTGCCCGTGCACCACCGCGCCCACCGGGCGCGTCCGCGCGAACGCCGCCACCGCCGCCAGCAGCTCACCGGCCGAACGCACCCCGGACAGATCCAGCCCGTCCGCCGCCAGCCCGGTGTCCGTCGCGTGCAGATGCGCGTCCACGAACGCCGGCATCACCAGCGCGCCGTCCAGATCCACCGTCGCGTCCGCCGCCGGGGCCTCCGCAGCCGCACCCAACCAGGCGATCCGCCCGTCGCGCACCAGCATCGCCGTCGCCCGCGGATCCGCCGCCGAATAGAACCGACCGTTCGCATACACCACCGAGGGGGAAGTCATGACCGTCAGTGTGCCGCGATCCGCGCCTCGAACAACGCCCGCACCGCAGGAGTGCGCCGCACCACATCCAGCGCGAACGCCGCGTGCCCCGGCACGTACCCGTTGCCGATCAGCATCGTCACGTCCGCCGCCAGGCCCTCCGCGCCCAGCGCCGCCGCCGGGAAACTCGTCGCCATCGAGAAGAAGATCACCGTGCCGCCGGCCGCCGTCGCCAGGATCGCCCCGTGCTCACACCCGGGCACGTCCACACACACGACCGTCACCGTCGCCGCCGCACCCAGCGCGGCCACCACCGCCGACGACACCGCCAGGGGATCCCGCGCGTCGGCGACCGCGACGTGGTCGGCCAGGCCGGCCGAGCGCAGCGCCTCCCGCTCGGCGTCGGAGACAACCACCCCGACCGTACGGGCACCCGCCAGCCGCGCCGCCGTCAGCGCCAGCGACCCGCTCTTGCCGGCACCGCCCAGCACCGCCACCGACACTCCGCCCGCCGCCGCGTGCCCCCGCACCACCCGGTCGGTCAGCGCCGGCGCCCCGCACACGTCGAACACCGCCAGGGCCAGCTCCGGCGCCAGGTCCTCCGGCAGCACCGCGACCACGGAACGGCCGAACAGGATCGCGTGGCCCGCGGCCGGCACCTGCTCGCTCGTGCCGTCCCAGCCGGCCAGGCCGTCGGTGACCACGAGCGGGGTCAGGGTCAGCGACACCAGCGTGGCGACCCGGTCACCCACCTTCACCGGCAGCGGCGACCGCGGGCCCACCTCGTCCACGACCCCGATCAGCATGCCGCCCGAGCCCGTCACCGGGTTGTGCATCTTGCCGCGCGTACCGATGATCTCCAGCACCTCGGCCCGCACCGCCGCGCCGTCGCCGCCGTGCTTGCCCGCCAGCTGCCGGAAGCTGGCGGCGTCCAGATTCAGCCGCTCCAGGCGGATCCGCACCTCGTCGGCGCCGATCTCCGCCCGCGCGTCCAGCCGCCATGCCGCCTGCGGCAGCACACCCTGCGGCTCCAGCACCCGCGACAGGCCCACCGGGAACGTCATGCCCACCATCCTCACGAGAAACAGACTGTCGTATGGCTGTCCTACCGTAAATCCTCCGGAGCTACGGTTACTAGACCGCAGATTCTCCAGTATCGTCGATCCCGATCACTCCCCGACCCCAGGAGGCCCCGTTGACCGAGCTGAAGAACGACGCGGCCACCGCGGCGGGACAGCCGTACAACTACCAGCGCCGCCCCCTGGCAGAACCCGACTGGACCCGCTTCCCCGGCTGGCGCGACGTCACCACCCAACAGTGGGAATCCGCCCAGTGGCAGCGCGTCAACTGCGTCAAGAACGTCCGGCAGCTGCGCGCCCTCATGGGCGACCTGCTCGACGAGCGCTTCTACGACGACCTCGAAACCGACATGAAGCGCCTCGCCACCATGTCCATGCTGGTGCCGCCGCAGATGCTCAACACCATGGTGCCCGACAAAACGCCCGATACCGAGTCCTTCTACGCGGACCCCATCCGGCGCTACATGATCCCCGTCGCCACCGACCGCCACCTCGACTGGCCGTCACACCCGCACGCCACCCGCGACTCCCTGCACGAACACGACATGTGGGTCGCCGAGGGCCTCACCCACCGCTACCCCACCAAAGTCCTCGCCGAACTGCTCAGCACCTGCCCGCAATACTGCGGCCACTGCACCCGCATGGACCTCGTCGGCAACAGCACCCCCACCGTCGACAAGCTCAAGCTCACCCTCAAACCGGTCGACCGCTACGACGCCCACCTGGCCTACCTCAAATCCCACCCCGGCGTCCGCGACGTGGTCGTCTCCGGCGGCGACGTCGCCAACGTCCCGTGGAAGCAACTCGAGGCGTACCTCATGGGTCTGCTCTCGGTCCCGACCGTCCGCGACATCCGGCTGGCCACCAAGGCCCTCGCCGGCCTGCCCCAGCACTGGCTGCAGGGCGACGTCGTCGAAGGCCTCAACCGCGTCGCCATCACCGCCGAACGCCGCGGCGTCAACCTCGCCGTGCACACCCACGTCAACCACGTCAACTCGCTGACCCCGCTGGTCGCCCGCGCCGCCCGGATGCTGCTCGAGGTCGGCGTCCGCGACGTCCGCAACCAGGGCGTGCTCATGCGCGGCGTCAACGCCACCACCGCCGACCTGCTCGACCTCTGCTTCGGCCTGCAGGGCGAAGCCGGCATCCTGCCGTACTACTTCTACATGTGCGACATGATCCCCAACGCCGAGCACTGGCGCGTCCCGGTCTGGTACGCCCAGCAACTGCAGCACGACATGATGGGCTACCTGCCCGGCTACGCCACCCCGCGGATCGTCTGCGACGTGCCGTTCGTCGGCAAGCGCTGGGTCCACATGCTCGCCGAATACGACCGCGAGCACGGCATCTCCTACTGGACGAAGAACTACCGCACGTCCATCGAGGCCACCGACGACGAGGCCCTCAGCAAGCTCTTCGCCTACTACGACCCGATCGACACCCTGCCCGAGTCCGGCCAGGAATGGTGGCGCAAGCAGCAGGTCGCCGAGTAACCGGCGCGCCGGCGCACGGAAAGGCCCCCGGGACCGTCGTCCCGGGGGCCTCGCTGTGTGGCGGCTCAGCTGAACGTGTCGCGCACGTCCTTGCCGGCGTCCTTGACGTGCTCGGCGGCCTGCTTCGCGTGCGCGGAAGTCTCCTGCGCCTGGCCCTCGGCAACGAGCCGCTCGTTGTCCGTGGCGTTGCCGATGCCCTGCTTCGCCTTACCGGTCATCTCTTCGGCCTTGTTCTTGACCTTGTCAGTGAAGCTCATCGTCAACCTCTCCGAAGACTCGAACTTGATTGTTCTTGTCGGTGAAGGGGTGCCCGAAGGGCTCCGCTTTAAAACACTTCGCACCCGCGGTGAAGTGGCGCACGCCCTCTAAAGCATCCTAGGATCCTTGGATCATGAGTGATCACGCGACCTCCTTCGGAACCGCCGCCACCGTCTACGAGCGCGGCCGCCCGCCGTACCCCGCCGAAGCCGTCGACTGGCTCCTGCCCGCCGGCGCCACCCGGATCGTCGACGTGGGCGCCGGCACCGGCAAACTCACCCGCCAGCTCGCCGCCCGCGGCCTCGCCGTCACCGCCGTCGAACCCCTCCGACGGCATGCGCGCCGAACTCGGCCGCGTCCTGCCCGGCGTGCCCGCCCTGGCCGGCACCGCCGAGGAGCTCCCCCTGCCCGACCACAGCGCCGACGCCGTGCTCTGCGCCCAGGCCTGGCACTGGGTCGACCCCGAACGCGGCGTCGCGGAGGTCGCCCGGGTGCTGGTCCCCGGCGGCCGGCTCGGCCTGATCTGGAACCTGCGCGACGAACGCGAGGACTGGGTCCGCCGCCTCGGCGAGATCATCGACTCCCCCGAGCTGCCCCGGCAGAGCGACCTCGGCACCCCGTTCGGCCCCGTCGAGACCCGCGACTTCGGCTGGACCCACGAGATCGGCCTCGACCGGCTGCTCGATCTGGTCGCCTCCCGCAGCTACGTCATCCTGCTCGACGCCGGCGACCGCGCCGCCGTCCTCGACCGGGTCCGCCACCTCACCGCGACCCACCCCGACCTCGCCGGCCGCGACACGTTCCCGCTGCCCTACGTCACCCAGTGCGCCCGGGCCGACCTGCGACCTTGAGGGTCCCGGCTCAGCCCAGCCCGGCCAGCGACTCGAAACCCCGGCGATCGACGGACCGGGTGGTCGCGGACAGCACCACCACGCCGGTGCCGGCCGCCCGGTCCAGCCCGAGCCACGACCGGAAGCCGCCGGTGCCGCCGTTGTGCCAGGTCACCGACCGCCCCCCGCCCCGCAGAACGATCCAGGCGGCGCCGATGCGGACGCGACCCGAGAGGTCCGCGACCGGGTCGAGGGCGGCCGTACCGGGTGCGGAGCCGTCGAGCAGCGCCGTGGCCAGCCGGGCCATCGCGGTGATCGTGGCGCGGATGCCGCCGGCCGGGCCGATCGCCTCGCCGGTCCACGGCTCCCGCGGCCGCCCCGACCGGCTGCGGCCGGCGAGCGCCCCGGGCCCCAGCTCCGCGGCCGTCGCGGGCACATAGCAGGTGCCCAGGCCGAGTGGTTCGGTCAGCCGCCGCCGGACCAGCTCGGCGTAGGGCATCCCGGCCCCGGCAGCCACCGCGTGACCGAGCAGCTCGAACCCGAAGTTGGAATAGCCGGGCCGCGGAGACGCCGCGGGCACGACACCGCGCGCCTGCTCGAGCAACTCGCCGAGGCTCTCACCGTACGGATTCGCGCCGTGCCGCCACAGCGCGAGCGTCCGGCGCCACGGCTGCGCCGACTTCGGCAGGCGCGGCAGCCCGGAACGGTGGATGCTCAGCGACGCCAGGGTCACCCCGGCCACCGGCACGTCACCGAGCGGCAGCAGCTCCCCCAGGGTGCTCTCCGGCTGCAGCTCCCCGCGGGCGAGGGCGTCCGCGTACAGCAGGCCGGTCACGCCCTTGCTGATCGAGCCGATCTCGAAGTCGGCGTCGTCGTCCGCGCCCTCGACCGACACCTCCGTGCCGCGGCGGGTGATGGTGGCAATGGCTGTGATCGGATCCATGTTGTCAACTCTAGTTGACAGGCGCCCGTCCCCGGATCACCGACATCCCCCTGGTGCGAGGACCGGACCGTCTGGTGCCCTGGAACGGCCCGACTCGACCAGATGGCCTTGGGCCACGACCGACCGACGAGGACTGCCGATGACGACCCCATCCCCGCCCGG
Organism: Actinoplanes sp. ATCC 53533; assembly: GCF_003947245.1. Taxonomy (NCBI): domain Bacteria; kingdom Bacillati; phylum Actinomycetota; class Actinomycetes; order Micromonosporales; family Micromonosporaceae; genus Actinoplanes; species Actinoplanes sp. ATCC 53533. The sequence goes on from NZ_QHHV01000290.1 coordinate 15,014, forward strand.
CCCGCCCGAGACCGATGGCGCCACCTGGACGTGGATGGTGCGCATCGTGAGCGAGGGCCGGGTCGTCGGCTGTGGATTCTTCGTGGGCGACGGCCTGATCGTGACAGCGGCGCACGTGGTGTCCGGCGCGCTGGGAATCGCCCCGCTCGTCGCCGAACCGCCGACCGGCCCGGTCCGGCTCCAGTTTCCCCACCTGACCGGCGACGAGGAGTGGACCGCCGGCGTGGTCGCCTGGTTCACCGACGACAAGGCCAAGTTCGAGGACATCGCGGTGCTCCGGCTGCCCGGCGACAAGTGGTCGGCCATCCCGGCGCCCCGCCTGCTGCCGCAAGGCCCGAAGGTCCACGCCAGGTGCCGCACCTTCGGCTTTCCGCAGGCGTTTCAGGAAGGGCTCTGGGTCACCGGCACCTTCGTCGGCCCGACCACGCGCAACGTCTGGCAACTCGACATGAAGGGCGTCAAACCCGGCTTCAGCGGCGCGCCGATCTGGGACGACGAGGCCGGCGGCGTGACCGGGATGCTGATGGCCGGCGCGCGGGACGACAACGTCGTGCTGATGGTCGCCACCGCCCGCCTCAACGAGGCCATCGCCGCGACGACCGCTTCCGCACCCGCCACCGCCCCGCCGGCGACCCCACCCGGCCACGGCGCGACGAACGACCAGGTGCGCTGGGTCGCCGACTTTCCCGCCACCGACGACGCGCTCAAGCGGCGGCCCCTGGCCCGCGCGCTCGCCCAGCGGCTGCGCCAGGTGCAGGAAGACGCCATGGGCAGGAGTTTCCTGATCCACCTGGACGGCGAGTGGGGCTCCGGGAAGAGCTCGCTGCTGAACTTCGTCCGCGAGGAGCTCGACGACTGGCTGGTCGTGGATTTCGACGCCTGGCGCGAGTCACGCCTCGGTCCGCCCTGGTGGTCGCTGCTCACCAGCCTGCGGGCCGCGGTGCGCGGCTCGCTACGCCGACCGGGACGGGTTCGGCTGCGCCTGGCGGAGGCCGGGACCCGCATGCGCCGCGGCGGCGTCTATCTGTTGTCGCTGCTCACCATGGCGCTCCTGATGGTCGGGCTCTACCTGCTCTTCCGCCCGGCACACTTCACCGCGGGCACGGCCACCGACCTGGCCAAACTCGTCGCCGCCGGGGTGACGGCCGTGGTCGGCCTCTGGGGCGCCTCACTCCTCACGGCGCGATTCTTCCTCTGGGAGTCGCCGCGCGGGGCCCGCTTCTACGAGACGACCGACCCCAACCCGGCCGGCGGCATCGCCGACCACTTCGGCTGGCTGGTCCGCCGGTCGCCACGGCCGGTCCTGTTCCTCGTGGACGACCTCGACCGGGCCGGGCCCGACTACGTCGTCGAGCTCATCGAGACGGTCCAGACGGTCATCCGCGACGCGCAGTGGAGCCGCGACCGTCCCGTTCAGGCCGCGCACGGCTGCCACGTCATCGTCGCCGCCGACGGCGCCTGGCTGCGGCAGAGCTTCGAGAGCCGGTACGAGACGTTCCAGCAGAGCATCGCCGAGCCGGGCCGCCCGCTGGGTTACCTGTTCCTCGACAAGATCTTCCAGCTCACCCTCGCCGTCCCCGCGATCAGCACCGCCGCCGGCGAGGACTACCTGCGCGAGTTGCTCGGCGTCGGCGACCTCCTCAAGTCGCACGAACTCGATCTGGAGCGCGCCGCGCTGGACGAGCGCATCGGGTCGAGCACCTCCGAAGGGGAGATCATCGAGGCCCTGCGCACCGCGACGCCAGTAGTCCGGGAGGCGGTGACGTCGGACGCGATCGACAAGCTGCACTCCCGCGAGGTGGAGGCCGCGCGCGAGCATTTCCTGCAGAAGTTCTCCGGCCTGCTGGCCGCGAACCCGCGCAGCATCAAGCGCTTCGTGATCGCCAACAGCATGGCCCGCACAGTACTCACCCTGCAGGGCAACTTCGTTGACGCGAAGACGCTCGCCCTCTGGCTGATCGTGCAGACCCGGTGGCCCGCGCTCGCGCGCTACCTGCAGGCCAACCCCGGCCAACTGGACCTCTTCACCGTCGCACGGGCGCCGGGCGCGGCCTCACTGCCGGAACCCCTCCGCCCGCTGGCCGGCGACGAGGCCGTCCGGACGGTGCTGACCCATCAGGCGGGCGGTCCGCTCACCCCGGCCCTGCTGCGCGACCTGGCCGGCGGAGGCCGCCGCTGAGGCCGACTCCCTCACCGGCCGTGGCACCCGGCGACGCGCCGGCTCTCATCGCAGTCCGGTCACCACGAACGTGACAGCCGCATAGCTCGCGATCGCCACGCAGAGGACGTACGTCGCGTAGCCGACGACGTTACGCGCCTGGCTCAGCATGACCCGGCTACCTCCCGACGTGACATAGCGGACACCGCCCAGCACGAGGAGAATCACGGTCGCGGTGCCGAGAACGGCGAGGAGCGCGGTCAAGCTCCGCCGGAGGCCGCCGGCGTTACCCGCCGCGACCTCTTTGACAAAGGTGTCGATCCTGTCCGACCCGGCCGACCAGACGAGCAGCGCCGCGCCGACCGTGGCCAGCGAGGCCACCAGGTAAGCCGACGAGCGTGCCGACACTGCGGCACCCGCCCACTTCCGCAGCGGCGCCACGACCCTCCCGGCCGCGCGCCCGAACCCCGGCGTCAGCCAACCGAGAAAGACCGGTGCCACCAGTGCGACCGCTGCCACCAGCTTCAACGTCTTTCCCGGGCACCTGCCGACGCTCTGCTTCCACGGCTCGTAACGCCGTTGGCCCTCGGCGCCGTCGGTGATCCAGTGGAGGGCCGCGAACTCCAGCAGCCGGTCGGCGACCCAGGGTGAGACGTCGGTCAGCTCGTTGACGACGAGCCCCGCGACGAACCCCCGCCAGAAGTCCGCACCGGAGCTGAGCCACCAGAGCAATCCGGCGGCCAGGCCGAGACCGACCGCCTTACGGCCCCGGCCCGAGCCGAGCAGGCGCGGGACACGTCGTGCCGGCGCCACGGCAGGGCCGGCGGTGTCGTCGGCGCCGCCCACGGGCACCCGGATGGTGATCTCGCTGGCCGCGACGGGAGCTGGGGCGGGAGCCGGCGGCGGCGGAGCCGGTGGCTCATCGTCCGGTGCCGGGCCGCGCCGCACGGCCCGGATCGCCCGCGTCAGACCCGTGACAGCCACGGCCACGGAGACCGCGCCCATCACGCTGACGAGCCAGCCGATCACCCGTCCCTGAGCCGACCGAATCTCCAGCGACGGGTCGTCGATGAAGACGAGCCTGTGCAGGAGGTGCTTGAAGAAGGCCAGGAAGCCGGCTTGCTCCCGCTGGGACAGGATGGCCGCGATCGCGATGAGGGTGAGCAGCACGCCGGTCAGGTAGATGACCGGGAATGACCAGGCCGGACCCCGCCCACCGGCCAGCGCCCGGGTCGGTGCCCGCGCGGGGGTGTCCTGCGCGTCGACGACCAGCAGCTCGGCATCGGCGAACGGCCGCAGGCCCGAACCCAGATCCCGCCACAGCGCCACCGACGCGTCGGTGCTGTTCGCGGACCGCGGATAGATCAGCAGTCGATCCTGGCCACGTCTCTCGGACTTCTTCGGCAGCGTGGAGAACCGCTCGACGATCCGGCTCCAGATGAGCGCGGCCTCGGCACCGGAATTCTGGTGACACAGGCTGAGCGTCCAGCAGTCCTCGGCGAGTCCCTCCTGGACCATGCCGGCCGCCGACTTGGCCGGGCCGAACTCCCGGACCATCCACTTGATCGAGGCAACGAACAGCGTGGCGACGACCGCGAAGACCTGAAGAATCGCCAGAAAGGCCGCGAGCAGCGCCCAGCTGGGCGAGGCACGGACGATCAGGGCGAGACACACCAGCAGCGAGATCGCCGGGAGCGCCAGGACGATGCGCTCCCACTGCCGGTCGACGAGGCCGAGCGCCCGGACGACGACACCACGCCCGTCCGGCGACGACCAACCGGCCGCCGGCGGTTCCAGAAGGGCGACATCGTCGGCGTCACCCCGGACCAGGCGACCCTCCCGGCCCGCCACGTAGAGCAGAACGGGCAATGGCCCGCGAGAACGGACCAGGGCGACAACCCCGCGAGGACGGGCCACGGCGATCGCTTCCCGGCCGTGCGGTGCCTGCCGGATCGCACGAGCGGCACGCAGACAGTCGAAGAAGGACGGAGCATCGTCGCGTCCCGGGGAGTCGCCTGAGTTCCCTATGGAAGCCTCCGAGGTCCGGTGCTGATCGCCTGGCCCGAACCTTACCGACCATCGATCGGCTGGAGATCACGCGAGCTGATACTCCCAACCTTCGGCCCGCCATTCGAAGGGGGCCGCGACCAACTCCCGCACGGTGCGGCCGGTGGTCACATGTTCCAACGCTCGATACGTCGCGAGGTGCCCGATCAGCATGACGCGCCGGCGCCGGCCCATGTCGGCGGCGTTGGCCCGGCCGCGCTCGCAGAGCCGCCCGGGCAGCCAACCGGTGGCGACGCCACGCTCGTTGTCCTCGCTCAACGCATGGGTCTCGAACACGACATCGATCGGCATCACGCGAGGCTATCGGCAAATGTCGGCGTTCGGCCGCAGGTAGCCGCTACCGTGCCGCCAGGGTGGATACGCACGAGCGATGGGTGGCCTCCGGGCAGCTGCGGATCTGGACTGAGCGGACCGGGGATCCTTCGCTTCCCGCCGTTTTGATGGTCATGGGGTCGGCCGCTCAAGGTGTCGGCTGCCCTGACGCGCTGGTTGGCCGGCTCGTCGAACGATGCGACCGATATCGTGCCGCCGTGACCGGCTCCGCAGCGCGCCCGCTGCTCTTCCTCGATGTTGACGGACCCCTCATTCCCTTCGGTGGGACACCGCAGCCATACCCGATCTACCAAACGGGCACCGAACCACGGGAGACCAGCTCGAATCCGCTGCTGGGCAGGATCAATCCCGGACACGGACCCCGGTTGGCGGCCCTACCGTGCGATCTGGTCTGGGCCACGACCTGGATGGACGACGCGAACGAGACCATCGCGCCACGGATCGGTCTGCCGCGGTTGGCGGTGGTGATCTGGCCGGAGCCGACCGACACCGACGAGCACGACGAGCGGAACGGACTGCACTGGAAGACCCGCACCCTCGTCGACTGGGCCGCAGGCCGTCCCTTCGCCTGGGTCGACGACGAGATCACGGACACCGACCGAGCCTGGGTGTCGGCACACCACCCGGGACACGCCCTGCTTCATCGCGTCGACCCCCGTCTGGGCCTCACCGAGGCTGACTACGCCGCCCTTGAGGATTGGCTGCGCTGGACTCACGACTCGCCGCCCCATCGCGCGGCCTGAAGCCCTTGCCCGAGTCAGGCGCCGCGACACGCCGACAACCCCCATCCTCGAACGCGTTCTCAGACCGCCCGAACTTTCGGCGAGGCGCTTCACCCCCGCCGGCCGCAGCTTGCGGGTTCCGACCATCAGGTGGCCGGTCCTACCGCAACGCTGAGCGCCACTCCGGCAGGTGCCCGGCGAGGTAGTCCGCCGCGCCACCCCAGTGCACGCCGTGGCCCTCGGCCCACAAGCGGGCCCACGGCAGCGTGCCGCTGCGCGCACCGTTCTCCAACAGGTCGAACATCGCCCGGGTACGCCGCACGAGCAACTCCGGCAGCGCGTCGCGCCCCGCCGCGTCCAGGCCGTAACCGTCGACCACCGCACGCAGCCGCGGCCCGTCCGCCCGTGGATCGCCACCGGCCACCAGCGGCGGGAACGTCTGCGCCACGTACGCCAGATCCCACAGCCGGGTCCCCGGCGCCGCGGCGTCCCAGTCGATGAAGGTCCACGTCTCGCCGTCGCGGATCAGGTTCCACGGCGCCAGATCCTGGTGACACACCAGCTCCGCGCCGTCCGGCGGGATCGCCACCTCCCACCGCGCGCCCGGCGGGGGCACGAAATCCGCCGACGCGTCGTGCAGCGCCCGCACCATCGTCCCGAGCCGGCGCAACTCGGCCACGGTCATCGGTGGCGCCGACAGCCCCTGCTCCCCCGGCACGTACTCCAGCACCTGCCGGCCCTGCTCGTCGCGGCCGTGCACCGCGGGCACGCCGGGCACACCCTTGCCCCGCAGGTGGCGCAGGAACGCGTGCACCGCCGGCGTTGCGGGCGTCCACGGCTTGCGCACCGTGTCGCCCGAGCGGACCACCGCCGCGGCGACGTTCCCGCCGGTCAGCGGCTGCTCCGTCAGACCGTCCAGCCCATCCGGAGGCGCCACTCGTCCTCGGTGCCCTCCCGCGGATCCTGCACGAGGTGCAGGATCGCCTGCAGCGGGATCATCTGCTCCGGCGTGACCCGCGGCGGCAACCGCCGGAAGTCCTCCCGGCTGCGCACAGCCCGTTCCCTGATCTCCACGGCTCCAGGCTAGATCCCACCGGCATGCTGCACAATCAGCGCCGTGAGCCGCATTCTCGTCGTGGACGACGACGACCAGCTACGCCGGGCCCTGCGGATCAACCTGGCCGCCCGCGGCTACGAGGTGCTGACCGCCGCCGACGGCACCAGCGCCCTGCGCACCGCCGGCCACACCCCGCCCGACCTGGCCATCGTCGACCTCGGCCTGCCCGACATCGACGGCGTCGAGGTGGTCCGCGGCCTGCGCGGCTGGACCAGCGTCCCGATCATCGTGCTGTCGGCCCGCGACGACCAGGCCGGCAAGGTCCAGGCCCTGGACGCCGGCGCCGACGACTACGTGACCAAACCGTTCGGCATGGACGAGCTCCTGGCCCGCATCCGGGCGGCCCTGCGCCGCGCGGCACCCCAGCCGGACAGCGTCACGATCACCACGGCGGCCTTCACCATCGACCTGGCCGCCAAGCGCCTCACCACCACGGCCGGCGACGACGTACGCCTCACCCCGACCGAGTGGCACATGCTCGAGACGCTGGCCCGGCACCCCGACAAGCTGGTGTCGCAGCGACAGCTGCTGCGCGAGGTGTGGGGCCCGGCGTACGAGAACGAGACGGGCTACCTGCGGGTGCACCTGGCCAACCTGCGCCGCAAGGTCGAACCGGACCCCTCCCGGCCCCGGTACCTGATCACCGAGCCGGGCATCGGCTACCGCTTCACCTCGTAGGGCCGGCGCCGCGGCACGCGGCGCTCTTTCCGGTGATCAGTCGCCGAAGGCGGCAAGTGAGACCGCGCGGCCGCCGGCCGAGACGGGGCGCACATCGCGTAAGGCATCCTAGGATGATGTCTCTCGGCGTGGGACCGGATATCGACCCTTGCCGCTATCGTGAGCGGCGAACTCACCTGAGCGAGGGGATCGCGATGAAGGTTCGTGTGGCGTTCTGGCTGGCCGTGTCCTTCACTCTTTCCGGAGTGGCGTTGGTCGCGATCGACCTGGTGACGCTTCGCGACTCGGAGGCGTTCTGGCCGGTGCTGGCGGCCGGGCTGGCCATGACCCTGGTCGGGCTGCTGTACTTCGGTCCGCTGCCGTACCTCGTGGTCACCGAGACGTCCGTCCAGGTGCCGATGCAGCTCGGAAGCCGCCGGGTCACGTTCGGGCCCCGCGACCGGGTGGACACCGGCGGTCGTCGCCTCGTCGTCCACCAGGCCGGCCGGCCACCGCGCACCATCGCCTACCGCGGCATGGCCCGGGGCGAGGACTGGCAAGCCATGGCCACCCTGCTGGCCGGGCGCGGCCGAGACGCCTCGCGACGGCGTCCCCCGGCCGGGTAAGGCCCGGCCCGCCGCGCCGGTCCCGGCTCGTCGCCGGCCGTGTGTACTATCCTACTAGTACACATAGACAGGCGATGGGGGTCGATGCGAGTGTTCGCGTTCCGGTTGGACGCCCGTTCGGGGGTGCCGACCTATCTGCAGCTCGTCGAGCAGGTTCGGCGCGGGCTTCTGCTCGGCTATCTGCTCGACGGTGACCAGCTTCCGACCGTGCGGGAGGTGGCCGCCGCACTGGTGGTCAACCCCAACACCGTCGCGAAGGCGTACCGGGACCTCGAACGGGCCGGGCTGGCCGCGCCGCGGGCGGGCCAGGGCACCTTCGTCGTCGGCAGCATCGACCAGGTGCCGGCCGCCACCTACGCCCGGCTGTCGCGCAGTCTGCGCGGCTGGCTGCGCACGGCCCACGACGCCGGCCTGGACCACGAGCAGGTCCGCGCCCTGGTGGCCGCGACCCTGGACGACGATCAGGCCCAGGCGGGCGCGGCGTGAGCAACGAGCCCGCGCTGCGCGCCGAGAGCCTGGGCCGGCGGTACGGCCGCCGCACCTGGGCACTGCGCGACTGCACCCTGGAGTTGCCCCGGGGCCGGATCATCGGGCTCGTCGGCGCCAACGGCGCCGGCAAGACCACCCTGCTGCACCTGGCGATCGGCCTGCTGAAGCCGACCGAGGGCACGGTGTCGATGTTCGGCCGGCCGATCCGGATGGACCAGCCGGCCGGGCTGGCCCAGGTGGGGTTCGTCGCCCAGGACCACCCGCTGTATCGCGGCTTCACCGTCGCGGACACCATCCGCTTCGGGCGCTCGCTGAACCCCCGATTCGACCAGCCCGGCGCCGAACGTCGCCTACGAGATCTCGACATCCCGCTCGGCCGCAAGACCGGCGCGCTCTCCGGCGGGCAACAGGCCCAGGTGGCGCTCACCCTCGCGCTCGCCAAACAGCCCCGCGTTCTCGTCCTGGACGAACCGGTGGCCAGCCTCGATCCGCTCGCCCGCCGCGGCGTCATGAGAACGCTCGTCGACGCTGTCGCCGAGGCCGACCTGACCGTCCTGCTCTCCTCGCACGTGGTCGCCGAACTCGAACGGGTCTGCGACCACCTGGTCCTGCTGCACGAGGGACGGGTGCGGCTGACCGGCGACATCGACGACCTGCTCGCCGAGCACCGGCTGCTCACCGGCCCGCGCACCGGCACGCAGGACACCGGCATCGAGGGGATCGTCGCCGCCACCCACGGCCGGCGACACAGCAACCTGCTGGTACGCCAGCCCGCCGGCATGCCCGCACACCCCCGCTGGGAGACCCACCCGATCAGCCTGGAAGACCTCGTCCTGGCCTATCTGGCCGGTCCCGGGGCCGTGGCGCCGGGCTCCGCCGCCCGGTCGAACCCGATGGAAAGGTAGGGACGGCCATGTTGTGGCTGACCTGGCGGCAGCACCGCGCCGAACTCCTCGTCGCGACCGCGCTGCTCGCCCTCGCCGCCCTGCCGCTGATCATCACCGGCGTGGCGATGCACGAGGAGTACCGCGCCGGCGGCATCGCCGCCTGCGTCGCCGACCCCGCCGCCCGGGGCGGCTGCGCCCCGCTGATCGACCAGTTCGTCAGCCGGTACGACCAATGGGGCAACCGGCTGCTCTGGGGCGCCTTCCTGCCCGTGCTGGCCGGGGTCTTCGTCGGCGCGCCGCTGCTCGCCCGCGAGTTCGAGCACGGCACCTGGCGGCTGGCGTTCAGTCAGAGCGTCTCCCGCACCCGCTGGCTCATGACGAAGCTGGCCCTCGTCGGCACCACGGTGACTGTCTTCGCCGTCGCGTTCGCCGCCCTGTTCACCTGGTGGCGCGCACCACTGGCCGAGATCGGCGGACGCATGCGGGCGACCGCCTTCATCATCGCGATACCGAGCCTCACCGCCGCCGCCCTGTTCGCCTTCGCCGTGGGGGTCTTCGCCGGCGCCCTGCTGCGACGCACCATCGTCGCCATGGCGGCCACGCTCACCACCTTCCTGGCGGTCCGGCTCCCGCTGGAGGAGTACGCCCGGCCCCACTACCGGGCTCCCCTCGTGCGGATCACCGACCCGCAGCTCGAAACCGGCCCCGGCCGACTGCCGGGCACCGACTGGATCGTTCACAACGGCTGGGTCGACCGGACCGGGCACCTGCTCTCCGACGGCGAGGAGGCGGCGATCATCCGCCAGGTCTACGGCGGCAGCGACACGCTCTACAACTCCGACGCACGGGTCGAGAGCTTCATGATCGACCACGGCCTCCGCCATTACACCGAATACCACCCCGACAGCAGCTTCTGGGTCTTCCAAGCCATCGAGTCGGCGTCCTTCCTCGCCCTCGCCGCCGCATCCCTGGCCGCTGCCATCTGGATGGTTCGCCGCCGCACGACCGCATGAGCCGCCGCACGACCCCATGAGAGGCGCAGCCGTGCCGACACGCCCGGCCACGCTCGGCCGGCTTGCCAATCGCATACCGGGTATGCATACTCCGTATCTATGTCCATTCGTCACGGCCTGCTCGCGCTGCTCGAACGCGGTCCGATGCACGGCTACCAGCTGCGCGCCGCCTTCGAGCAGTCCACCGGGGCCACCTGGCCGCTCAACATCGGGCAGGTCTACACGACACTGTCCCGGCTGGAACGCGACGGCCTGGCCAGTCCCCTGCCGGAGAACGAGGCGGGGCAGCGCCCGTACGAGATCACCAAGGCCGGCCGCACCGCGCTGAGTGCCTGGTTCACGACCCCGATCAGCGCCACCGACCGCCCGCGCGACGAACTCGCCATCAAGATGGCGCTGGCCGTCACGACGCCGGGCGTCGACGTGCCCGGGGTGCTGCAGGCCCAGCGCACCGCGACGATGCGCGCGCTGCAGGAGTACACCCGGCTCAAGACCCGCGAGGCCGAGCCCGCCGACCTGGCCTGGCGGCTCGTGCTCGACGCCATGATCTTCCAGGCCGAGGCCGAGGTGCGGTGGCTCGACCACTGCGAGGCCAGCCTGCTCCGGCACAGCCGCACCCCGGCCCCCCAGCCGGCCCCACAGCCGGACCCGGCGAGCGCGGCGCCGGGCCACGTGGCGGCCACGTCATGAGCGTGCTGGAGATTCGCGACGCGCACCGGACCCACGGCGCCGGAGAGGCCCTCGTCCACGCGCTGCGTGGCGTCACCCTCACGGTCCGGCCCGGCGAACTGGTGGCCGTGATGGGGCCGTCCGGCTCCGGCAAGTCCACCCTGCTGAACCTCGCCGGCGGGCTCGACCGGCCCACCCGGGGCTCGGTGCACGTCGAGGACCAGCAGCTGGACCAGCTGTCCAAACGCCGGCTCGCCGCGCTGCGGCGGCGCTCGATCGGGTACGTCTTCCAGGACTTCAACCTGCTGCCCAGCCTGACCGCCGCGGAGAATGTCGCGCTCCCCCTCGAACTGGACGGCCTCGGGGTGCGGCAGTCCCGCCGGCTCGCCGTGACCGCGCTCGACGAGGTGGGGCTGGCCGAGCTCGGGCCGCGCTTCCCCGACGAGATGTCCGGCGGCCAGCAGCAGCGGGTCGCCATCGCCCGGGCGCTCATCGGCGAGCGCCGCCTCGTGCTGGCCGACGAGCCGACCGGGGCGCTCGACTCGCAGACCGGCGAGGCCGTCCTGCGGCTGCTGCGCACCCGGGTCGACGCGGGCGCCGCCGGCGTGCTGGTGACCCACGAGGCCCGGCACGCCGCCTGGGCCGACCGGGTGGTGTTCCTGCGCGACGGGGTCATCGTCGACACCTCCGGCCCGCTCGCCACCGCCGACCAGCTGCTGGAGCCCGCGTGAGGGCCTGGCTGACCGCCCTGCGCATCGCCCGCCGCGAGGCGCGCCGGGCCAAGGGCCGCTCGGCGCTGGTGATCGCGATGATCGCGGTGCCACCCGCATCGGCGGCACCGTGCGCGACGCCGACCGGAGGGTCTCCTGGACGGTGACCGCCATCGTCGAGTTCCCCGGCGAGCTCGGCGAGAAGGTGGTCCTGCGGCCGGGCGCCGAGGGCTTCTTCGACTCCACCCGGTGGTTGTGGGACGCGCCCGCACCCGTCGACTGGGCCGGGGTCAAGCGGCTCAACCAGCGCGGCATGGTCGTGGTCTCGCGGGCGGTGCTGCTGGACCCGCCGGTGCTCGACCCCGCCGACCCGGACCACCGCGACAGCGACAACGCCGTCAGCGCGCGGGAATTCGCCGTCGGCGGCCTCGTCGTCGGGCTCGGCGTGCTGGAGGTCATGCTGCTCGCCGGGCCCGCCTTCGCCGTCGGTGCCCGCCGCCGGCAGCGCGACCTCGCGCTGGTCGCCGCCAACGGGGGTACGCCCGCCCACCTGCGCCGCATCGTGCTGGCCGACGGCCTCGTCCTGGGCGCGCTCGGCGCCGTCCCCGGCCTGCTGCTCGGCGTGGGGGCCACGTTCGTGGTCCGGCCGCTGATCGAGGTACATCTGGCCCAGCAGCGGGCCGGCGGCTACCGCGTGTTCCCGCTCGCGCTGGCCGCCATCGCCGGCCTCGCCGTCGGCACCGGCCTGCTCGCGGCGCTGGCGCCCGCCGTCACCGCGGCCCGCGGCGACGTCGTGGCCGCCCTGACCGGGCGGCGCGGCCTCCGCCGGTCCCGCAAGAGATGGCTGGTGCTCGGCCTGGCGTTCGTGAGCGCCGGTACGGCCGCCGCGGCCTACGGCGCGTGGCGGATCTCCTCGACCATCGTTCTCGCCGGCCTGGTCGTCGCGGAACTGGGCCTGGTGCTGTGCACACCGGCGCTGGTGGGGCTGATCGCCCGGCTCGGACCGGCCCTGCCGCTGGCCCCGCGCATCGCCCTGCGTGACACCGCCCGGAACCGGGCCGCCGCCGTGCCGGCCGTGGCGGCGGTCATGGCGGCGGTGGCCGGCAGCGTCGCGATCGGCGTCGTCCTCACCGCCCAGCAGGACCGTACCGCCGCCGGCTACCGGCCGGGCCTGCCCGTCGGGCACGCGATCGTGACCTACGACCCGGTGCCGTATCCACCCGGCCTCGGCCGGAAACCGCGCGCGCCGATCTCGATGGACCAGGTCACGGCCGCGGTCCGCGACAGCCTGCCGGCGACCGACGTCATCACGGTCGGCCAGGTGACGTGTCCCGCCCGGGAGGCCGGGCGCGCCGCCTGCCGCCTGCCGCCTGCGGCCCGAGCTGCCGCCGGAGCGCCGGTGCCCCTACGCACCCGACACCGGCGAGCCGCTGAGCCGGGCCGAGCAGCGGGCGGCCAACGACGACCCGCGCTGCGCGATCAGCAACGCCCGGGGCACCGCCGTCCTCGACCCGCTGATCGCCCGGGCCGGCGGCGGTCCCCGCGCTGACCGAGGCGACCGGCGCGGACCTGTCCCGGGCCCGCGCGACGCTGGCCGCGGGCGGGGTGCTCGTGGACGACCCCCGCTACGTGGTCGACGGCGAAGTGACCCTGCGGATCTACAAATCGGACACCGACGGCACGATGCGGCCCGAGGGGCGGGCCCTGACCGTGCCCGGATACGCCCCGTCCACCGGCACCCCGCTGTCCACCCAGATCTACGCCGCGGACGTGATCGAGGCCGCGAAACTCGGCACCCGGCCGAACACGGTCCTGGTGGCCACCGACCGGATGCCCACCCAGGACGAGCAGGACCGGCTCGCCGCCACGCTGCGCGACCTGGACCAGGAATCGCTGAACGCGACCATCGAACGCCGGCCGGCCGGCGCGACCCGACCCTGCTGATCCTGGCGGCCGTCGCGGGCCTCATCACGCTCGGCGCCGCCGGCATCGCCACCGGCCTGGCCGCCGCCGACGGCCGCGGCGACCTGGTCACCCTGTCCGCGGTCGGCGCCAGCCCGGGGGTACGCCGCAAGCTGTCGCTGAGCCAGTCCGGGGTGATCGCCGGGCTGGGCACGGCGCTGGGGGTCGTCGCCGGGCTCGGCGCCTCCGCGGCGGTGCTGTTCGCCTACAACCGGACCCTCATGTACCACTGGCCGCGCGAGGAGACCTACCCGATCAGCGTGCCCTGGGACACGGTGGCGGTGGTGCTCGTGGTGCCGCTGGTGGCGATGCTCGGCACCGGCCTGCTGACCCGCTCCCGCCTGCCCATCGAACGCCGCGACCGCACCTGACCGCCGGTGGTCGGGCGGCGACCGGACGAACGGCCGGCCGGGGCCCGCACCCGGCCGGCGCCGGGTGCGGCGAGCGGGTCAGCTTCACCTCATCGTGGGGAAGCGATCGGCTGGTGTCGAGCATCGGACTGCGGATGGTCGGCAACGGCGTAGGTTGGGCCCGGAGTCTCGGAGGTGGCGGTGAGCAATGGGGCCGCGGATCAGGTCAATGCCGATCTGCTCGCCACGTGTGCGCAGGTCTGCATCGCGGCGGTGATCGTCGTGGGCATCGACGCCGCTGCCATGCACATCGCCGCACGGGCCGTCTCCGGCGGGCAGACGGCCGCCACTATTCATGAACGCGTTGCGAAGTGGCGTCGAACGGTGCCGAAGTGGCTGACACCGGTGATCTCCATGACGTCTTACGACGGCAGCGAGCCGTTCTCCGCGCTCGACAAGCGGATCCGGAACGATCCCTTCATGATCGGGATGATCAACTGCGCCCTCGTCGCCGGCCTGGTGACCGCGGCGACAATGCCTATTCTGGCCCTGGTAATGGCCATTCTCGGGCTGTGGCTGGAGGCCCCGCAGCTGGAAGGGCCGGTCGCGGCGACCACGATCTGTTCTGTCGTTCTTGTCGCGGTTCTGCTGTACCTGCAGATCAGGATGCGGGCGAAGGACATCGCACAAACAGCGGCGGGGACACGTCCCGCGACGAGCCAACCGTTGGTGGGATCCACCGCGGCGACCGCGAATTCCGCCGACGTGGAATCATCTGCGGCGAACGGCACGGGCGCCGGTCGCGGCGCTGCGCAAAGCGCCGCGACGGCGGGCGCATTGCCGATGCCCGGACGGCCGGAGAACTGACCGCGCTCCGCGTTCGCCGATAGCCGTGCGGTCAGAACCTGTCACTGTCGTCGGCCTCGCCGCCCCTCCCCCGTCGCGGCGAGGAAGGAGTGGTGCCGGTTGTCGTCAGGCCGCGTGCCCGGTCTGGGCGGCGTGCGCGATGGCCCGCCGCAACACCGACAGCGGCACGGCCCGGTCGTCGTCGAGCTCGGTCAGCCCGACCTCGGCCCACTCGCGGATCAGCTGGGAATACGGCACCCCGGCCTTCTTCGCGGCCTCGCGGATGCGGGCGGCGAGGGTCGTCGGGACGCGGATGCCCATCGGCACCATCGGTTCGGTCTCGGGCGGCTCCGGCAACCGCACCGGTGCGGTCTCGTCGTATGCGACGTCACCGGCGGCGAACGCCGCGGCGGCCGCCACCACCTGCTCGTCGCTGTATCCCTGCGTCATGATGCGACCTCCCATGCCTCGAACCGCTTGAGTTCCTGCGGGGACATCTCGCGGGCACCGATGATCTGCTGGTCGTGGCCGCCGAGCAGGCGGACCGCGACGATCAGCGGCCGGCCGGCGCTCGTCCGCGCCGAGATCGTCAGGAACCGCACGCCGACGCTCTCCGCCGCGAGCGGCATCCGCCGCGGCGCGGCCAGCACCTGCGCGGCCTCGGACGGCTCGACACCGCGCAGCGCGGCGACAGCCTCGGCCAACCATTCGTACCCCACGCCGACAGCGTATAACGTTCGTTTGACGGCGCGGTGTCGCGTCAGCGCCTTTTGGCACGCTGGGAGAAGATCATTTCCGGGGCGGGCGCCCTGATCACAGCGCATCTCCGCCCCGGCGGACCGGAGCGCGTCGCGGTCGGCGGCCGCTACACGGCCCGGGTCGATTCCAGCGCCGCCGTGACGCCGGCCTGCAACTGTGCCGGCGTGAACGGCTTGGGCACCATTTGGTCACCGCCGTGCAGGACCTCGGCCGCGGTGGCCGCCGAAACCGAACCGGACGCCACGACGATCGGAATGTCCGCGGTGTCGGGGTCGGCGTGCAACGTCCGCACCACCTCGAGCCCCGTCATGACCGGCATCTCGTTGTCGGTAACGACGACATCGGGGTGATGCGAACGGACCTCCTCGACCAGGGCCGCGCCATCGTCGTACGTCGAGACGTCGTGACCCGCCCGCACGAGCACCCTCTTCACGATGGATTGGACGGCGAGGTCGTCGTCAGCTGCTGCGATCGTGGCCATGATTGATATCATTGCATATTTAATTAAACCGGCATACCGGTCAGCGCAAACTACAGGTGACACTGGCGCAGTTCGTCGCCGCTCCCCGGCATGAACGCGACCGAGAACGCCACCCGGTCGGTGGTGAACTCCACGTCGCCGCCGCCCGAGCCGGCCGGGTCCAGCTCCACGGGCATCTCGGCCTCGGTCAGCGGTTTGCCGAGATAGACCGCGGTGAGCGTGCCCCCGCAGTCGCGCGCCTCGAAGCCCTTCGGCGCCTTGACCGTGACCGTGCGCCGCCCGTCGATCGCGACCTGCTCGCGCTGCGCCGAATTCATCGTGTATGAGACGCGGCCGGCGACCGAGGTGAGCACGACGTGCCAGAACTCCACCTGGACCGGCACACCCTGGCAGACCGTCGCGGCGGCACTGTTGTGCCCCAGCACGATGTCGTAGGCCTCGGCCTCGGTCATCGCCCGCACCCAGTTGCGGGTCTGCGTCTGCGACCAGGACGCGGTCCGCTGGCACGGCGGCGGGCTCGCCGGCGACGGGCTGGCCGACGGTGACGGGCTCGCGGCGGGC
>NZ_QHHV01000291.1:0-9618 GCF_003947245.1 Actinoplanes sp. ATCC 53533
GCAGGCGAACCCTCGGCCGTTCTATATTGCGTACTACAACCCGATGCACCAAGACGTGCTCGATGCCTGTCATTTGATACGGCGCATCAGAACTCATGCCCGTTGGACAGCTTACGAATCTGTCCAACCGGTCGAATGCCGCTGATGCGACCGATCAACTTTCACGATCGGGTACCACCCGAGGACGATCGACCTGCGGAACGAAGCGACGAACCGAGGTGCGGCAGTCGCCGCGCGGATTCACGACTCGTGCTGATCTTCCACCTGCCACGACGGCAGCCGGCGCTCGCTGTGGGTCAAGACGAACAGCCCAGGTCGACACCGCGCTGCCGCATCCACGCCGTGGGTTCCACGGTGTTGTCCCAGCCTCCCTCGCGCACCTCGAAGTGCAGATGCGGGCCGGTGGAGTTGCCTGTCGAGCCTTCGGCGCCGATCGGTTCGCCGGCGTCGATCATGTCACCCGGTTGTACCTTCGCGACGGACAGGTGCGCGTAGTGGGTAGTGAAGCCACCGGCATGCTCGATGAGCACCGAGATGCCGTAGCCGCTGTAGTTCGCCCCCGCTGACACGACTCGGCCCGCCCCCGCCGCGGCCACGGTGGCGCCGGCGCTGGCAGCAAGATCGACACCTGCGTGCTTTCGTCCCCACCGCGGTCCGAAACACGAGGTCACGGTACCTATCGGCATCGGATCAACCCACTGAGCCGTCGGTTGTGGGGCCGGCAGCCGCCGAACCGCAATCGCGGCCGGGGTGCCACCGAGCCGCGGCTCGGCGCCGATCTGTGCGTCCACGGCCCGTTCGGCGGTCAGCATTGCCGGGGCGGCTGCCGGGCCGGCGGGCGCCGGCTTCGGTTCAGCGAGGGTCGCCGCGCCGGCGGCAACGGCCGACGCCACGACGGTCACGCCAGCCAGTGCGGTGACGGCCACGAGCGCGTGTCGAGACCGTGCGGGCGACAACGTGCTCGCACGGTGCCGGCCCGGACCGGCGACACGCCGGTGGCGGCCTGCGCTGGGTGCCGCATGGTTGCTCGACGGGGGCATGACAGATGCGCTCCTGGGGTCGACAACGTCTGATCCTCCCCTGTCGGCCGGTGTGACAGCGAGTGAAGCGCAGCGCCCGATCAGCGCCCCGGTTGCCCCCCATCAGCTACTAGCCGCGCTACAAGACGCCAGCCGGCACGGCTCCCAGGCAGATCGCGACGGCAAGGCAGCCACCCGCCTCCCTCGCTCAGCATCGAACCTCCTAAGCTTCATAGGTGATAGTTTGCGGGAGGCGCCTGGACGGTTCAAACCAACCGCTACGGATTCGTGACGCGGGCGCCGGGGTGACCAGGTGCGCGATGTGGTCAGCGACTTCACCGCATGCCACAGGCACCGCGGTCCGGGTCGGTGATGATTCGTGAGCCCGCGTCGCGGCCGGCCCTCCTCAGGCAGAGGGCCGATATCTACACGCGATGATCACCCCTCCCGCGGCGAGCATCGCGATCGAAAGCCTGCCGACGATCCATCTCCCCACCGAGATGCCCGACGAGTCGCTCGCGGGAACGATGCTGACCGGCAAGAGGATTTACACCTTGGTCACGCCGGCGCTGTCCGACTCCGCCTGCGCGTTGACCGTCGCCATGGCGTTGTTCGCCCCGGCCCGGGCCGGAGCGATACTCACCCCGGTGTGCGCGGAGTCAGGGTTCGCACCGGCCACCTCCGCTGTCGTGCTGAGCAGGGCCGCAGCTGCGGAACCGGCCACGCTTCGCCGCGCGTTTGTCACGGTATCGTCACCGGTCGTGGTCGTGGTGCCGGGACATGACGCGCCCGCCCCTGAGTCGCTTGAGGCGAGGTAAGAGTCTCAGCTCGTCTGGTCGTGCGCTCAAGCACGTCGCGTTGGCGGTGTCCGCAGTGCTGGTGTCGGTCTCGATCCTGGTGTTGGCGCTGCGGTACGGCGGTGGCGTCGCCCGTGAAGCCCTTCCCGGGCTGCCGGATCCCGGCCTGGCCCCATGGTTGCTGCCGGTGGCGCGGCTGGGCGCACACCTGGCCGCGATCGCCACGGTCGGGCTTCTGCTCGCCGCGGTGGTGCTCTCGCCGCGGGATCAAGGGCGCGTCTCGGTGACCGCCTACCGGCGCCTGCGCGCGGTCCGTTGGACAGCGCTCGCGTGGCTTCTCTGCACTGGCGCCGCATTGTGTCTCACGTTGGCCGACCTCACCGGCGTCGCCATGAGCGACATCGTCTCGTTCGACACAATCGTCAACTTCGCCACGACAGTGCCGCTGGGCCGGGCCCTTGCTCTGACGGCGATCCTCGCCGGTGTCGTCGCCGTCGTCTGTGCGACTACGGTGTCCGTACCGGGGATGGTCATTGCGCTCGTCGCCGCCATCGCCGCGCTCCTGCCGCCGCTGTTCACCGGGCACGCCGCGGCCGGCGGGAACCATCAGCTGGCCATCTCGGCGCTGGTCCTGCATGTCGTGCCGGTGACGCTATGGGCCGGCGGGTTGCTCGCGCTGCTGCTCAGCGGACGTGGCACCGCCGACTCCACGCATGCCGCGGTACAGCGGTTCTCCGCGCTCGCGACCTGGTGCCTCGCTGCGGTAACGCTGTCGGGCCTAGCATCGACGACCGTCCGGATCCCCGACGTCGCCATGGTCTTCACCACCCGCTACGGGCAGCTCGTGCTCATCAAGGGCGCGCTACTGGCGGGGCTGGGGGCGTTAGGTTGGCAGCAGCGTCGCGCGGCACTGCCGGCGTTGCGGTCCGGCAACCGCCGGCGTT
Organism: Actinoplanes sp. ATCC 53533; assembly: GCF_003947245.1. Classification (NCBI taxonomy): domain Bacteria; kingdom Bacillati; phylum Actinomycetota; class Actinomycetes; order Micromonosporales; family Micromonosporaceae; genus Actinoplanes; species Actinoplanes sp. ATCC 53533. Next base: position 2,761 of record NZ_QHHV01000291.1, read on the forward strand.
TCACTGCACTCGCCGCCGCCGAGATTCTGATCTTCGCCGCCGCGATGGGAACCGCGGCCGCACTGTCAAGGACTCCACCACCCGGCACCCAGGCCGAGGAGACTCCGGCCCAGGCGCTGCTGGGCTTCCCGATGCCCGACCCGCTCACCGTCGGGCGGCTGGCCGGAAACTGGCTGCCGGAACCGCTGTACCTGACCGCGGCGGTATGCGCGGCCGGACTGTACGTCGCGGGTTTTCTGCGACTACGTCGGCGCGGCGACGCGTGGCCGGTTTCGCGGACCGTGCTCTTTGTCGCCGGCTGCGCATTGCTGATCGTCACCACAAGCAGCGGGATGGCCCGATACGCGCAGGTGCTGTTCAGCGTCCACATGGCGCAGCACCTGGTCCTCAACATGGTCGTGCCGATTCTGCTGGTACTCGCCGCACCGGTGACCCTGGCACTGCGGGCACTGCCACCAGCACGCGACCCCTCCTGGCCCGGCCCGCGAGAATGGCTGCATTCGGCACTACACTCCCGGCTGCTGCGGACCGCCTCGCATCCCGTGATAGCGCTGAGCCTGTACGTCGGCAGTCTCTACGCGATGTACTTCACCGGGCTGTACGAACTTGCGCTGCGATCACATGTCGCCCATCTCGCCATGGTCGGGCACTTCCTGCTCACCGGATATCTGTTCTTCTGGGTCGTGATCGGCGTCGACCCCTCGCCGCGACGCGTGCCGTACCCGCTGCGAATAGTGATGATCTTCGCCGCCATGGTGTTTCACGCATTCCTCGGCGTCACACTGATGATGTCCAACACTCCCTTGGCACTAGACTGGTTCACCTCCCTAGCCCGGCCATGGGGACCCACCCCCACCGATGACGTACGGCTGGGCGGCGGCATGGCATGGTCCTTCGGGGAGCTACCGATGGCCGTCGTGCTGGCGGCGCTGCTGAGGCAATGGATGCACGCCGACGAACGCGAAGCTCGCCGCCGCGACAGGGCCGCCGACCGTGCCGAGGCCGAGGGTCGCGAAGACGCCGATCTAACGGCATACAACGCGATGCTGACCGAACTCGCCGACCGCGACCGCCGCCGAATGCGATGATCGATGGACAATCAATCAGCGGTGGGCGGGCGTCGCTCCCCGACGATCCCACCTGCCGCCCAGCAGGAGCAGCGCTTGGTCCCTCGTCATGTCGGCCATGACGACGATGCTCCGATCCGGTATCTCCAGGCGCCGATCATCGTCTGACCGGGACTCCGCGCGTGGTGAAGTAGGGCGCGACGTCGGTTGGTTGTCCGTCGACGCGGACTTCGAGGTGCAGATGAGCGCCGGCCGCCTTGCCACTGCTCCCTACGAGTCCGATCGGATCACCTGCGCGGACCTGTTGGTTCACGCTGACGAGTAGCCGTTCGGCGTGCGCGTAGACGGTGGTGGTGCCGTCGCCGTGGTCGAGCATGATGTTGTACCCGTAGTCGCCGTCGTAGCCGGCCGTCCGTACCACCGCGGCGTGCGCGGCGTAGAAGACCGCCTGTCGTGGCGCCGCGAGGTCCAGCCCTTCATGGTCACGGCCCCAGCCTGCGCCGTACGACGATGTCGCTTGATACTCCGCCAGAGGGAACAGCCAGCTATCGTCACGGTCTGGGGTGGAAATCATGGGGTGCGGTGATCGCACATGCCCTCGGGAGACGCGGTTGTCGCCGGACCCTGCGACGGCAGGACGCGATGGCGCTGCGCTGGTCGGCGGCTGTCCTTCCGGGACGACCTCGGTGAGAGTCAAGGCCCCGACCAGGGCGGCCAGGCTCGCAGTGATCAGCAGACGTCCGGCCGTCGGAGGGCGCCAGCGGTCACTGTACCCGCAACTCTCGACCTGGCCCGACCGTGCCCGGCAACGTCGTCTGGACGGCGCACCAGTGCCGTGATCTCGTCTCACGCTGAGGGTGTTCCGCTGCGTACGAGGACGACGCGGCCATGTTCTGGACCATCGCTGTCCAGGTGCCCTGGTGTCGCGATCAGGAGGAGGTGGTTCGGCGCGGATGCGTGGTCCGCGCCGACGGAATGGTGCGCCATCGTCAGCGCCATGACAGCGATGAACGCCGCCACATAGGCGATCAGCGCCGCCGCGTAGACCAAATCCACCGGTGACGTGATACGGCGCCTTCGCTGGTGGTGATGGCTCGGGCGAAGGGACAAGCTCATGCCGTACCGCCTTGGGCGAGCGGCTCAGTGAGCAGTCGCAGGCCGTCGACGGCCTCGTCGAGACCTGCCAACGCGCTGACGAGATCGGCGGCCAGCGCGTCATCGTCCGGATGCCGGGCGGCAGCGAGGGCGGCGACCTGCACCTGGACGACGGACAGACCGACCGTTCTGCCCTGACCGAAACAGGCACTGGCCTGCCAGGGTTCCGAGGGTCCGCCGCGCATCGCGCACAGGTAGCGGGCAGTGCGATGAGCGGCTGACGTAACGCGTTCGGTTCGCTGTGGAGACCGCAACGCGGCGAGGGTTCCCGGCGATACCGCCATCAACGTTTGGGCCGCGGTGAGGAATTCTCGGTCGAGGTTCTCGCGCAGTTCGGCCAGGCGCTCGGGTCGGTCTCCGCCACCGACAGCTTCGGGGAAGGACCGCAGATCGGGCACCGGACCGGTCCGCCACGCGACGAGAGCGCCGACCAGCCCCAGCGCTGCGGCAACGACAAGGAACGTCTCGGCGCCTGCGTGGAAGGGTCCGGTCATGGCATCCGCCGTCGGTCTTCGCCGAGGATGGCGCGGTGAGCCGCGTCGGTGATGACTAGGGCCGGGTTCTTCGTGGCGACCACGGGGGATCCGGCCTGCAGGGCCGCGTCGCCGCACGGCATCGATCGGGTGTGGCCGGAGGTGTATGGCACAGCGTGGGTCATCGTTTCGTCCAATGCGACACAGAGCGTGAAACCGACGCCAGGCCAAGGGGAGGCGGGATGCCAGGCGCGGGCGGGCTTCGACACGTGGGAGGGCAGGGCAGGTCCGCAGGGATCACGCCGACGGCCCCGTTATCCCAGCGGGCCACGCGAGTTGGTCCCGCACGGTGGTGTGGGATTCGGAAACCGTTGACGCGGTGACGGCTGTCAGAGACGGATCATCGTGGCGCAAACGTCCGCTGAACGGCCTACGTCCGCAGAACGGCGGATCGCGCCGGTGATACCGCTATCTCAGCAGATGGCGAGGCGCGGCGTGCGGGTGGCGATTGTTCACCGGACCCGCGTGTCTGCCGGGCGCTCCGCGCGACCAGGGCTGCGGCGGAGACGACCAGCAGGACCAGACAGGCAGCGAGTGCCCCCGTCGTCCCGCGGTCGGTGCCCAGATGCGGGTCGACGCGGACAGCCGTACCACCGCCGGACGCCGTCAGTCCGGTCGCGCCACCGGCCTCGTCGCCCGGCAACACGCCAGGCTCGAACTGCGCGTTGCCGGCGGTGGTGTGCACGACGGCAACCGGGCTCATCAAATTCATGATCGTGGGTGCGCACTGAGCGGCATGAATCACGGCGACGACGCCGAGGACGAGAAACGCCACGACCCAGCCCGGCCTGATGCGCCCCGACGAGGGCCGCGGGCAGGGCGTGTCCATCACGCGAGCCACTGTACTCAGCCGCGACCCACACTTCCACGTCCTCGCGATACACGCCGTAACAACCATCGTCAAAGCGCCTCAGGAACATCTCCGCAGACAACGACGACCGCGGTTCGTCTCGGCGGCAGTAGCAGCGCTGCTGGCGTCTCGTCCTGGGCCATCACGAATCGGTTCCGGGCGCGTCGTCGTGGCGACGGCCGGGCGGCCGGACGGCATCGGGTCTCCCACGAAGGATCTGGGCTGTGCCACGGCGCAGCGGCCGGATGCTTGCTCCGTTGCGGCGATCCTGTCACCACCGCAGGTGCGCCGTACGCGGAATGCCCAATCTCACAGAAGTCTCCTTGTCATACGTGCGCATGACGACGGAATTAACTCTCGAAAGGTATTGTTCCGGACATTCGGCCAGGCATCGGGAGTTCACCATGAAACGCACAGCGACCTCGGTCGTCGCGTTGCTGGTGTCCGCGCTCCTGTTGCTGCACATGGGGCTCCCTCACTGCGGAGCTTCCCCAGCCTCGAATGGCCTCGCGGTGGCGACCGCGGCGCAGGACTCGACGACCGAGCATTCGCCGTCGTCGGCTCCGGAAGCCGGTCACGTCATGGAGATCGATCGCGCCGGGTTCCCGGCCCGCGGGCAGCAGGTGTCCGCCCAACGCGTGCCGAGCAGCGCCGTCGCCACGACGGCGATCACGGCCGAAGAAGTCGTCCGCGGGTGCCGGCCACGCGATCAACGGGCTCCGAGCGTGGGCCCGAGCCCGGCACTTGTCTCGCTGCAGACGTTCCGCTGCTGATCCGCCAGCCACGCGTCCGCACGAGGTAACGCCCCTACCGGCCCTCACGGTCCGGCGGCGTTCACCGCCAACCCTCCTTTCAGTCGCGTCCGAACTCCCGGTCGCGGCGCAGCGGCACGCGTCCGGTTCTCCGATGTCCCTGCCAGCCGTAACCCGAATGGACGAGGTAGACCTGTGCAATCGCTCATCAACCATGCCCGCATCTTTCCGGCGAGGATCGCCGGGCACCGCGAGCGTTTCGCGGCGCTCACGTCCGGACAGCAACCGCTGGCCCTGTTCGTCTCGTGCTCGGACTCCCGGGTGATGCCCGCGCTGTTCACTGGCGCCGGACCTGGAGAGATCTTCGAGCTGCGCACCGCGGGCAACATCATTCCCCGGTACCGGCCACGGGTCAGCTGCGCGGTGGCGGGCACGCTCGAGTATGCGATCGAGTGCCTGAGCGTGTCCGACATCGTCATCTGTGGTCACACCCATTGCGGCGCGGTACAAGGCCTGGTCAACCAGCGGCCACTACGCCAGATGCCGCTGGTCGAGCGGTGGCTCACGGTGGCGGGCTTCGGCCAACGCGACCCGGTGAGCCCTGACCTGCACGAAGAGGGCCGGCGCCATCTGGCCGCCCAGGTCGTACACGCGCGGACGTATCCGTTCGTCGCGCGGCGCCTCGCAGCCGGCCGACTACGGCTGCACGCCTGGTTCTACGCCGTGGACACCGGCGAGATCACTGTCCGCCTGCCGGACACCGGCGCGTTCGTGCCGCTGTGAACCAGGCTCCGGCACCGGCCCATCCCCTGCTGAGGAGAGCGAAACCTATCGTCATGCGAGTCCCTCCCCTTCGTCGTCTGCCGCGCGCGGACCTTGCGGCGTCCCTGGTGGTCTTCCTGGTGGCACTGCCGCTGTGCGTCGGCGTCGCCGTCGCCTCGGGGGTTCCGGCCGAACTCGGTCTGGTCACCGGCATCGTCGGCGGGCTTGTCGCCGGGTTGCTACCCGGCAGCAGCCTGCAGGTCTCCGGTCCCGCAGCAGGCTTGACCGTGCTCGTCGCCGAGGCCGTCGCCACCTATGGGGTCGCGGCCCTCGGCATCATCGTCGCCGGCGCCGGGATCCTGCAACTGCTGCTGGGCGTGCTGCGGTTCGGGCGCTGGTTTCGCGCCATCTCCATCGCCGTCGTGCAGGGAATGCTCGCCGGAATCGGCTTGGTGATCATCGCCGGTCAGGTGTACGCGATGGCCGACCTGACGGCTCCGCAGAGCGGGCTGGCGAAGATCGCCGCGTTGCCTGGCCTCGTCGTTGGCATCTTCGGCTCGGCGCAGTCGCTGTCGGCCTTCGCGATCGGGGCCGGCACCATCCTGATCCTGCTGCTGTGGCCCTTCGCCCCGGCACGGCTGCGGGTCGTACCCGGCGCTCTGGTCGCCGTTGCCCTGGCTACGGCCGTGGTATTGATCGCCGACCTGCCGGTGGCCAAAGTCGAGGTGCGGGGCCTGCTGGCCGCTATCCAACCACCGAGCCTCGGCTCATTCGGGCAACTGCGCGACCTGGCGCTGATCGGCACGGTGCTCGCCTTCGCCCTGATCGCCTCCGCGGAGAGCCTGTTCAGCGCGGCCGCGGTGGACCGGATGCACGACGGCCCTCGCACCGACTACGACCGGGAACTGATCGCGCAGGGTGCCGGCAACACACTGTGCGGCCTGCTCGGGGCCCTGCCGATGACCGCGGTCATCGTGCGCAGCGCTGCCAACGTCCAGGCAGGCGCGAAGACCCGGGCGTCGCGGGTGTTGCACGGGGTGTGGTTGCTGCTGTTCGCGGCGCTGATGCCCGCGCTACTGGGCATCATCCCGGTCGCCGCGCTGGCCGGGGTCCTCGTCCATGCCGGATGCAAACTGCTGCCGACCTCGACGCTCATCGCATTGTGGCGCCAGAATCGTGGTGAGGCCGTGGTCCTGCTGACGACGGCGGCGGCGATCGTGGCTGTCAACATGTTCGAGGGAGTGCTGATCGGGCTGTTGCTGGCCGTGGTGAAGACCGCGTGGGAAACCTCTCGCCTGCAGACGGCGGTCGAGGATCGCGATGGCCGACCGATCCGGGTCACCCTGACCGGAAACGCGACCTTCCTGCGGCTGCCGCGGATCCTGGACACCCTGGATGCCATTCCTGCCGATCGGCCCGTGGAACTCGATCTCACGGGCGTGCATCATCTGGATCACGCATGCCGTACTGCGCTGCAGGGCTGGGCTGAAAGGCACGGCGTCGCCGACCGTGTGCCCGTCCGGATCATTCCCGCGGCGTGAGCCGTTGCCCGGGTACGCGGTGCGGCTGTCGGCGTGCCCGGGCAGCAGCGGCTACCGTGGGGTGCGCAGGCGGGTCTGGATCTGCCTCAGCGCCTCGATCTCGTACTGCTGGCCGCGCTTCATCGACTCCGCGAGCTCGAGGACCTGCTCGACGGGGTCGCGCGCGAGGACAGCGTCGACCATCTCGAGCCCGCCGAT
>NZ_QHHV01000292.1:0-36578 GCF_003947245.1 Actinoplanes sp. ATCC 53533
TGCGTCCCGTTCCGGCTACCCCGACGGTCAGATCGCGCAGTTCCTTCCCGCGCGCGTCGCTCAGTCTGTAGTCATGGGCATCCGTGCGGCGGATCATGGCCTTCGCGTGGCGCACGGCCATCAGCATCAGCATCAGCGTGTAGTCAGCCACACTGTCCGGCGAGTAGGCGACATTGCCGACGGAGATGCCGACGCTTTCCGCATACCCCAGATCGATGTGATCGTAGCCGATGCTCCGTGTCGAGACGTACTCCACTCCGGCCCGGCCAAGTGCGAGAAGTGTGCTGTTTGTGACTTGAGTCTTATGGCCGACGCTGATGCATCGGTTGCCGAATACCAGATCGACATTGGCCTCGGACACCGCTGCCCCGGTGATGGTCGGCAGGACGCCGAAGCGACGCGCCTGCTCACGGAACAGGACGGCCTCGTCGTGGCCGCATCCGTAGATCGTGATTCCCGTCGTCGGAATGACCGGGGAGGACGAAGACGCCAGCGATCGGCTGCGGAAAGCCGCTGTTCGTGCTGGTTCGCTGTGACTCATGCCGCCCAGTCAAGCGAGCGCGATGTTGCCGGCAGGTATCCGGTTTTCGATATGCCGGCGATATGCCGGCCGAGAACCCGCGGGCCCGCTCGTGGTGCTCGGCCTCGCTCTCCTCGCCGAGCTCGAGCACCTCAGCGAGGCGGCGGCCAGTGCCGCCGCGGGCGGTGACAGATGCGTCCAAGTGCCGGAAACGTTCGCTTGGACCTCCTCGTGGACATCGACTCCAATCAGCATGATTTAGATCGGCGAGGCCAGTCGGATTTCTCGTGATCCGCGGCGGAGGGATCCGGGAGCGCGACGGCACGCACGAGGAGCTGCCGGCCGAGGGTGGTCGCTACGCGGAGCTGTGTCACGCGCAGTTCGTCGAGTCAGACCGCGGCGGATTCAGGCCCGGCGGCAACCGGGAACGGGCTGGGACCGGCCAACGGGCCGGTGCGCCGGTGGTTCGTGAAGGGGGACGATGAATTCCGCAGCAGAGGCCACACCGACGGTGCCGGAGCTGCTCGCCCGGCAGGTGGACCGAACACCCGACGCGGTGGCCGTGGTCGACGGGGACCGGGTTCTGACCTACCAGGAGCTCGATGAGTGGGCGGGCCGGCTGGCCGGGCGTTTGATCGGCCGGGGCATCCGCCGTGGCGACTACGTCGCGGTCGTGATGGACCGCTCGGCGGAGCTGGTGGTGACGCTGTTCGCCGTCTGGAAGGCGGGGGCGGTCTATGTGCCGGTGGACGCCGGCTATCCCGCGCGGCGGGTGGCGTTCATGGTGGCGGATTCGGGGTCCTCCCTGATGGTGTGCTCGGCCGCGACGCGCGACCGAGTGCCGGAGGGGATCGAATCGATCGTCGTCACAGCCGAGGGGGCCGGCGACGCTTCGGCGGTCGCGGTGCGCCCGGGGGACCTGGCGTACGTGATGTACACCTCCGGCTCGACGGGGACCCCGAAGGGCGTGGCCGTCCCGCACCGGAGCGTCGCGGAGCTGGTGGGGAACACCGGTTGGGCGATGGGAACCGGCGATGCGGTCCTCATGCACGCGCCGTACGCCTTCGACGCGTCCCTGTTCGAGATCTGGGTGCCGCTGGTGTCGGGCGCCCGGGTGGTGATCGCCGAGCCGGGGCCGGTGGACGCCCGGCGCCTGCGGGAGGCGGTCGCGGCCGGGGTGACGAGGGCGCATCTGACCGCGGGAACCTTCCGCGCGGTGGCGGAGGAATCGCCGGAATCGTTCGCTGGGCTCCGTGAGGTGCTGACCGGCGGCGACGTGGTGCCCGCACACGCGGTGGAGAAGGTGCGGGCGGCCTGCCCCCGGACGCGGATCCGGCACCTGTACGGCCCGACGGAAACCACGCTGTGCGCGACCTGGCATCTGCTCGAGACGGGTGACGTCCTGGGCCCGGTCCTGCCGATCGGCCGTCCGCTGCCGGGCCGCCGCGCTCAGGTGCTCGACGCGTCGCTGCGGCCCGTGGCACCCGGCGTGGTCGGTGACCTGTACCTCTCCGGTGCGGGTCTGGCGGACGGCTACCTGGGCCGGCCGGGGCTGACAGCGGAGCGGTTCGTGGCGGATCCGTCCGCGCCTGGCAGCAGGATGTACCGGACCGGGGACCTGGCTCAGTGGACCTCCGACGGTGCGTTGCTGTTCGCGGGCCGGGCCGATGACCAGGTGAAGATTCGCGGGTTCCGGATCGAACCGGGCGAGATCGAGGCTGCGCTGACCGCTCAGCCGGAGGTGCACGAGGCCGTGGTGACGGCAGTCGATGGGCGCCTGACCGGCTATGTGGTGGCGGAAGGGGACGCGGATCCCGTTCGGATCCGCGAGCGTCTCGGGTCCGTGCTGCCGGAGTACATGGTCCCGGCCGCGGTGATCACGCTGGACGCGCTGCCGCTGACCGGCAACGGCAAGGTGGACAGGGCGGCGCTGCCCGCGCCCGTCTTCGCGGCGAATGCCGCGGGCCGCGAGCCCGGCACGGAGACGGAGCGCGTCCTGTGCGGCCTGCTCGCCGAGCTGCTCGGCGTGGACCGGGTCGGAGTCCACGAGAGCTTCTTCGAGCTGGGCGGGGACTCGATCGGCGCGATGCGGCTGGCGGCGCGGGCAGCCAAGGCCGGCCTGCTGGTGACGCTCGCCCAGATCTTCGAGGAGCCGACTCCCGCACGGCTGGCGGCCGTGGCGCGTCCCGTGCCGGCCGAAGGACCCGTCGCACGCCCGCTTGTGGCGCTCACCGCCGAGGACGAGACGGAGCTGGCGATCGCCGTACCGGGAGCTGAGGAGGTCTGGCCGCCGGCGCCGCTCCAGGAGGGGTTGCTCTTCCAGTCGACCATCGACGACGAGGGCCTCGACATCTACCAGGGGCAGTGGATCCTCGAAGTGAACGGGCCGGTGGACGTGGCCCGGCTGCGGGCCGCGTGGGAAGCGGTCTTCGCTCGGCACGCCGAGCTGCGGGTGAGCTTCAATCGATTCGCGTCGGGGAAGACGCTGCAGGTCGTCGCCAGGCACGTCGTACTGCCGTGGCGAGAGGTGGATCTGACCGATGCCGGCGATGTCGACGCGGCCGTCGAGGCCTTGGCCAGACGCGAACAGGAACAGCGATTCGATCTTGCCCGGGCGCCGCTGTTCCGGCTGGTGCTGGTCCGGTACGGCGAGGACCGGCACCGCCTGTTGGTCGTCCATCACCACATCCTGGCTGATGGCTGGTCGGTGTCGGTCGTCCTCAACGAGGTATCCGAGGCGTACACCTCCGGTGGGCGGTTGCCGGAGCGGACGGGTGCGGCCTCCTACCGGGACTACCTGGCTTGGCTGGACCGGCAGGACAAGGATGCGGCCCGTGCGGCCTGGGGAGCGGAGCTGTCCGGCCTCGACGAGCCCGCGACGATCGCGAGGGCGGCCGCCGGGGCGGGCTACGAGTACCGCGCCGCTTCTTTGACGCCGGATCTCTACACCGGGCTGATGGAGTTGGCCCGCGGCCACGGACTGACGCTGAACACGGTGGTGCAGGGCGCCTGGGCGATGGTGCTCGCGCGGCTCCTGCGGCGGACCGATGTGGTGTTCGGGACCACGGTCGCCTGCCGTCCCGCGGAGCTTCCGGGTGTGGAGTCGATGCCGGGTCTCATGATGAACACGGTGCCGGTCCGGGTGTCGCTGGAGGGCGGGAAGCCGGTCGTCGACCTGCTGGCCGGCCTGCAGCGGCGCCAGGCGGCCTTGATACCGCACCAGCATCTGGGACTGCCAGAGATCCAGAAGGCGGCCGGACCGGGCGCGGTGTTCGACACGCTGCTGGTGTTCGAGAACTATCCGCGGGACTTCGCCGGCCAGTTCACCTATCTGGGCACGGTCGAGGGGACTCACTATCCGCTGACCCTAGGCGTCCTCCCGGGAGATCACCTCAGGGTCCAGCTGGCCTACCGGCGGGGGCAGATCGAGGAGACCGTCGCCGAGTCGGTTCTGGGGTGGTTCGTCGGCGTTCTCGGCGCGCTGGCCGCTGACCCTTCCGGGCTGGTGGGGCGGACCGGTATCGGTGCGGCCCCGGTGGGCGGTTCGGCTGCGGCATTGGTGGTGGAGCAGTCATTGCCCGCGTTGATAGGGCGGGTGGTGCGGGAGCGGCCGAACGACGTCGCGGTGGTCGATGGCGATGGTGACTTGTCCTACGCGGGGTTGTGGGAGCGGGCGACGGCGCTGGCGGCGGTGTTGCGGGCTCGTGGGGTCGAGCGGGAGAGCCGGGTCGGCGTGCTGGTGGGGCGGTCGGCGTGGTCGGTGGTCGGAATGCTGGGAGCGTCGCTGGCCGGTGGCGCGTTTGTTCCGGTCGATCCGGCGTATCCGGCCGAACGCGTGGCGTGGATTCTCGGAGATGCGGATCCGGTGTCGGTGATCTGCGTGGGGAAGACGCGCGAGGCGGTGCCGGCGGAGTTCGCGGATCGGCTGATCGTGGTCGACGAGGTGGAGCCGGCCGCGGGCCCGGATGGGAAGCTGCCGCGGGTCGGCCCGGATGATGCGGCGTACGTGATCTATACGTCGGGGTCGACCGGGACTCCGAAGGGTGTCGTCGTCACGCACGCCGGGTTGGGGAATCTGGCGGCGGCGCAGATCGACCGGTTCGGGGTGTCGCCGTCGTCACGGGTCCTGCAGTTCGCGGCGCTGGGCTTCGACGCCGTGGTGTCGGAGACGCTGATGGCGCTGTTGTCGGGGGCGAGGCTGGTGCTGGCGCCCCCGCAGGACATGCCGCCGCGGGTGTCGCTGGCCGAGGCGCTGGAGCGGTGGGATGTCACGCACGTGACGGTTCCGCCGTCGGTGCTGGCCACGGCCGACGCGTTGCCGGCGAAGCTGGAGACGGTGGTGGTGGCGGGGGAAGCCTGCCCGCCGAGCCTGGTGGATCGCTGGTCGGCGGGACGGCGGCTGGTCAACGCCTATGGGCCGACCGAGGCCACGGTATGCGCGGCGATGAGCATGCCGCTGGCCGCGAGCCGGGACGTGGTCCCGATCGGGACGCCGATCGCCGGGGGCCGTTGCTATGTACTGGACGCGTTCCTGCGGCCGCTGCCGCCGGGGATCATCGGCGAGTTGTATGTGGCCGGGATCGGGCTGGCCCGCGGCTACCTGGGCCGGGCGGCGTTGACGGCCGAGCGGTTCGTGGCGGATCCGTTCGTCCCGGTCGAGCGGATGTACCGAACGGGCGACCTGGCGTACTGGACGGACCGGAGTGAACTGGTGTTCGCCGGGCGGGCCGATGACCAGATGAAGATTCGTGGGTTCCGGGTCGAGCCCGGCGAGATCGAGTCTGCCCTGTCCGGTCACCCAGGTGTCGCCCAAGCCGCGGTGACCGTCCGCGAGGACCGCCTGCTGGCCTATGTGTCGCCGGGCGATGTCGACCCGCAGGCGGTGCGGGACGATCTCGCGGCCCGGTTGCCTCCGCACATGGTGCCCGCAGTGGTGGTGGCGCTGGAGGCGTTGCCCACCACCCCGAACGGCAAGATCGATCGGGGCGCGCTGCCTGATCCCGACCGCATGGCCCGCCCGGCCGGCCGGGAGCCGCGCACCGAGGTCGAGCGGGTGCTGTGCGATCTCTTCGCCGAGGTGCTCGGCTTGGAGCGGGTCGGTATCGACGACAGCTTCTTCGAGATCGGCGGTGATTCCATCTCGTCGATGCAGCTGGTGGCGCGGGCTCGGCGGGCCGGTCTGACCTTCATCGCGGTAGACGTCTTCGAGCTGAGGACGCCGGAGCGGCTCGCGCAACTGGCGGCGCAATCGCGGCCGCAGCGATCCGATCGCTCCGCGATGGCCGACGGTGTCGGTGAGGTCGCGTGGACGCCGGTGATGCGGCTGCTGGGTGACGGCGTCGTCGGGGCGGGGTTCGCGCAGTGGGTGGTGGCGGGTGCGCCCGCGGATCTGGCCGAGGAGGTGTTGGTCGCGGGGCTGGCGGCGGTCGTGGATGCGCACGACATGTTGCGGGTGCGGGTGGACTCGGAACGGTTGGTGGTGGGTGAGCGTGGATCGGTGGACGTGGCGAGGCTGGTCGAGCGGGTCGAGGCCGGTGCCGGCGAGGTGGACGACATCGCGGATCGCTGTGCCCGGCCAGCGGTCGCAAGGCTGGATCCCGCCGCCGGTGCGGTGGTCCGGGTGGTGTGGGTGGATGCGGGCCCCGGCCGAATGGGACGGCTCGTGATGGTGGCGCATCACCTCGTGGTCGATGCGGTGTCGTGGCGCATCCTGCTGGCGGATCTGCGGGTGGCATGTGAAGCCGTGGCTACGGGCGGGAAACCGGCGCTCGATCCGGTGGACACTTCGTTCCGGCGGTGGGCGGGTCTGCTCGGTGAGTGGGCGGTCTCCGCGGAGCGGGTCGGGGAACTGGCGGCGTGGACGGAGATCCTCGGCGGAGCGGAGCCACGGCTGGGCGACCTGGAGCGCACGCGCGACGCCGTATCGACCGTGGGACGCCGATCGTGGACCTTGCCGCGTGACCGGGCGGGCGCGCTCGTGGAGAAGGTGACCTCGGCCTTCCACTGCGCGGTCCATGAGGTACTCCTGGCGGGGCTGGCCGCGGCGGTGGCGCGGTGGCGCGGTGGTGACGTCGTGCTGGTGAATGTGGAGGGTCATGGCCGGCATCCGGTCGCGGGGATGGACCTGTCCCGGACGGTGGGCTGGTTCACCAGCGTGCATCCGGTGCGGCTGAATGTGGCAGGAATCGATCTGACCGACGTGCCCGGCGGTGGTCCGGCGGCCGGCAAGCTGTTGAAGCTCGTGAAGGAGCAGGCCCGGGCCGCGCCGGGTGACGGGCTCGGTCACGGGTTGCTGCGTTTCCTCAACGGTGACACGGGCCCGGTGCTGGCGGCGCTTCCGTCGCCGGAGATCGCGTTCAACTACATGGGCCGGTTCACCGGCAGTGCGCGGAGCGGTGTGCGCGCGTGGCAGCCGGTCGGTGCTGTCGGCGGCGCGATGGATCCGGACATGAGCCCGCGGCATGTGCTGGAGGTCAATGCGATCGTCCAGGACACGCGCGTCGGCCCGGAGCTGACACTCATGCTGAGCTGGCCGGCGGACCTGTTCGACGAGGCCGAGATCGAACGGTTCGGCCGGACCTGGCTGGACATGTTGTCCGGGCTGGCCCGTCAGGCCGAGGACCCCTCGGCGGGGGGACACACCGCATCCGACTTCGACCTCCTCGACCTGGGCCAGGACGAGATCGAGAGCTTCGAGGCAATAGCAGCCGAACTCAATGGAGGCCTGCCATCGTGAACATTCCGGCGACGTCCCCCGGCTCGGCGCTCGCGGAGCTCTGGCCGCTGTCACCGATGCAGGAGGGCATGCTGTATCACGCCTCGTTCGACGACGAGGCCCCCGACATCTACCTCATCCAGCAGTCGCAGATCATCGACGGACCCCTGGACGCGGAGCGGTTCCGGAGATCTTGGGAGGCCCTCCTCAACCGGCACGCGGCGCTCCGCGCGTCCTTCCATCGGCGGAAGTCCGGCGAGACCGTCCAGCTCATTCCCCGGCAGGTGGAACTCCCGTGGGCCGAGTGCGACCTGTCCGACCTGGCCGAGGAGGACGCGCTGGCCGAGGCGAGCATGATCGCGGAGAAGGAGCGCGCCAGGAGATTCGACCTGACGAAGCCTCCCCTGCTGCGGCTGATGCTGATCCGGCTCGGTCCGCAGCGACACTGTCTGGTGACCACGAACCATCACCTGCTCATGGACGGATGGTCGCGGGCCATCCTCGAGTCGGAGCTCCTCGAGATCTATGAGACGGGTGGCGTCGTCTCGGGGCTGCGGCCCGCATACTCCTACCGCGACTATCTGGCATGGCTGGGCCGGCGGGACAAGGAGGCCGCCCGGTCGGCATGGCGTGCCGAGCTGTCCGGCGCCGACGGATCCGCGCTCGGGATCCCCGAGATGCCCGGCAGGGCTCCGGAACTGCCGGCGGCGGAGGTGATCCGCCACTCACCGGAGTTCACGTCCGCTCTGATCGAGTTCGCCCGCCGCCATGGGCTGACACTGAACACGCTGGTGCAGGGGGCGTGGGCGCTGGTGCTGGCCCGGCTGGCGCGCCGGACGGACGTGGTGTTCGGCGCGGCCGTTTCGGGGCGTCCGGCGGAGCTGCCCGGCACGGAGCAGATTGTCGGGCTGTTCATCAACACCGTGCCGGTACGCGTACGGCTGGACGGCGGGCAGTCGGTCCTGGAGATGCTGACCGACCTGCAGCAGCGGCAGTCCACGCTGATCGCGCACCACCATCTCGGATTGCCGGAGATCCAGAAGCTCGGAGGGGCGAGCTTCGACACGATCGTCGTGTTCGAGAACTACGTCGATCCGGCCGCGGCGCCGGACTCCCTTCGCGATCTCCGCCTGAGCCTGCGGGAGGTCCATCAGGCGTCGCCGTACGCGATCACTCTGGGCGTGATGCCGGGCGAGAGCCTGGAGACCGAAGTGCAGTATCGCCCGGACGCGCTCGACGTCCACGTAGCCAGGGAGATTCTGCACGGGCTCGCCCGCGTCCTGGAGCGGATGGTCGCGGAGCCGGAGGCAGCGGTGGGCCGCCTGGACGTGGTGAGTGAGACCGGGCGTGAGCTGACGGTCAAGCGGTGGAACGAGACGGGTGACGCGGTGGACGCGCCATCGGCGCTCGATCTGTTCCGTCGGCAGGTGGAGACGGCACCTGACGCGACAGCGATGACGGCTGGGGACCGGTCCTGGTCGTTCAAGGAGCTTGACGAGTGGTCCGGCCGGCTGGCGTGGGCCCTGGCGGACCGGGGCGTGCGGCGCGGCGACCGCGTCGCGGTGATGCTGGAACGGTCGGCCGAGGTGCTGGCGGCATGGCTCGGCGTGTGGAAGGCAGGAGCCGCCTTCGTGCCGGTCGATCCGGGCTACCCGGCCGACCGGGTGGCGTACATGCTGGCCGACTCGGCGGTCGCGGCGGTGATGTGCCGGAAGGAGACCTCGGGTGCGGTGCCGGCGGGTCATGTGCGGATCACCGTGGAGGACGCCGTCGAGGGCGAGGTCCCGCCGGTCGCGATCGGGCCGGACGATCTGGCGTACGTGATGTACACGTCCGGATCGACCGGGACGCCGAAGGGCGTCGCGATCCCACACGGGGGCGTGGCGGCATTGGCGGGAGATCCGGGTTGGGACGTGGGGGCCGGCGACGCGGTGCTGATGCATGCCCCGCACACCTTCGACGCGTCGTTGTACGACGTGTGGGTGCCGCTCCTGTCGGGTGCGAGGGTGCTGCTCGCCGAGCCGGGCGTCGTCGACGCGGAGCAACTCGTCGCCCATGTGGCGGATGGTCTCACCGCGGTGAACTTCACCGCGGGGCAGTTCCGGGCGCTGGCGCAGGAATCGCCGGAGTCCTTTTCGGGGCTGCGCGTCGTGGCGGCGGGTGGAGACGTGGTGCCGCCCGGCGCGCTGGAGCGGGTACGGCGGGCGTGCCCGCGGTTGCGTGTCTTGCATTCGTACGGCCCGACGGAGACCACGTTGTGCGCGACGTGGAAGACGATCGAGCCCGACGACCGGATCGGGCCGGTGCTACCGATCGGTCGGCCGCTGCCGGGCCGGCGGCTGTACGTGCTGGATGTCTTCCTGCGTCCGTTGCCACCGGGCGTCGCGGGTGACCTCTACATCGCGGGCGTCGGGTTGGCACATGGCTACCTGGGCAGTCCGGCGTTGACGGGCGGGCGGTTCGTCGCCGATCCGTTCGCCTCTGGTGAGCGGATGTACCGGACGGGGGACGTGGCGTACTGGACCGGCGAGGGCGAGTTGGTGTTCGCCGGACGGGCCGACAACCAGGTCAAGATCCGCGGCTATCGGGTGGAGCCGGGCGAGATCGAGACGGTGCTGGCGGAGCAGCCGGGTGTCGACCAGGCGGTGGTGCTGGCGCGTGACGGACGCCTGATCGGCTACGTGGTGTCCGGCGGTGGGGTGGATCCGGTACGGCTGCTCGAGCAAGTCGCCAGGGTGCTGCCGGACTACCTGGTGCCGGCGGCGGTGCTGGTGCTGGACGCGCTGCCGGTGACGGTGAACGGGAAGGTGGACCGGGAAGCGTTGCCGGATCCCGATTTCAGCGGACGGGTCTCCGAGCGGGAGCCGGTCACGGCAGCCGAGCAGGTGTTGTGCGGCCTCTTCGCCGAGGTGCTCGGTCTGGAGCGGGTCGGCGTGGACGACAGCTTCTTCGAGGTGGGCGGGGACTCGATCACCTCGATGCAGCTCGCCGTGCGGGCCCGCCGCGCCGGGTTGATCTTCGGTGCGCGGGAGGTGTTCGAGCATCGGACGCCGGCCGGGATCGCGGCGATCGCCGAACCGAGAGACGAGTCGCCGGGCGGTACGGCCGATGGTGTGGGCGAAGTGGCGTGGACGCCGGTGATGCGACTGCTTGGCGACGGGGTGCTGGCTGCGGGGTTCGCGCAGTGGGTGGTGGTGGTTGTGCCCGCGGACCTCACGGAGGAGGTGCTGCTGGCGGGGTTGGCGGCCGTGGTGGACAGGCATGACATGTTGCGGCTGCGGGCCGAGCCGGCGGGGTTGGTGGCGGGCGCACCCGGGTCCGTGGAGGTGGCCGGTCTGGTGCGACGGGTGCACGTCGACGGGGATTCGGTGGACGAGACGACGGAGGCGGCGGTGCGGGCCGCGGTGGGGCGGTTGGAGCCGGCGGCGGGCGTGGTGATGCAGGCGGTGTGGGTGGATGCGGGGCCGGACCGGTTGGGGCGGCTGGTGCTGGTGGCGCATCACCTCGCGGTCGACGAGGAGTCGTGGCGGGTTCTGGTGCCGGATCTGCGGGCGGCCTGTGCGGCGGTGGCCTCGGGACGGGCTCCGGTGCTGGAGCCGGTGGCGGTGTCGTTCCGGCGGTGGGCCGGTCTGCTGGGGGAGTGGGCGGTCTCCGCGGCGCGGGTGGGCGAGCTGGCGGAATGGCACGCGGTCGTCGGTTCGGGGGATCAGCTCATCGGCGGGACGGGCCCGAAGGCCGGGGAAGTGTGTTCGCGGTCGTGGGTGGTGTCAGGGGGCGCGGGCGTCGGTGTTGGTGGAGCGTGCGCCGGCGGTGTTCTTCTGCGGGGTGCACGAGGTGGTGCTGGCCGCGCTGGTGGGCGCGGTGGCGCGGTGGCGGGGCGGCGAGGTGGTGCTGGTCGATGTGGCGGGTCATGGCCGTCAGCCGGTCCACGGGCTGGATGTGTCGCGGACGGTGGGCTGGTTCACCAGCGTGCATCCGGTGCGGCTGGATGTGGCGGGCCTCGACCTGACGGGCGTGCTGGCCGGTGGCCCGGCGGCGAGCGAATTGCTGAAGGTGGTCAAGGAGCAGTCGCGGGCGGTGCCGGGCGACGGGCTCGGCTACGGCTTGTTGCGGTTCCTCAATGGTGAGACCGGGCCGGAGCTGGCGGCGTTGCCGTCGCCGCAGATCGGGTTCCACTACCGGGGCCGGCACGTCGCCGGTGTGCGGGAGTGGGAGCCGGTCGGGGGCGTGGGCGGTGCGTCGGGGCCGGGCCTGGATCTGCCGCATGTGCTGGACGCCGACGCGGTGGTCGAGGACGGGCCGGAGGGGCCGCGGCTGCGGCTGGTGCTGAACTGGCCGGCCGGCTCGCTGGCGGAGAACGAGATCGAGCGGCTGGGTCGCGGTTGGTTGGACATGTTGTCCGGGCTGGCCGGTCAGGCAGATGATCCCTCGGCGGGGGGACATACCGCGTCCGATTTCGACCTCCTCGACCTGGACCAGGACGAGATCGAGGAACTCGAGGCCGAGTTCGCCGACGACCTCTGAGCCTTTCCCTTAAGCCTTTCTCTGATCGAGGGAGATATCCATGACCCAGTCGCGGATCGAGGACGTCTGGCCGCTGTCCCCACTACAGGAAGGTCTGCTCTTCCACACCGTCTACGACGACGAAGGGCCCGACGTCTACGTAGGACATTGGATCCTGGATCTCGACGGGCCGGTGGACGTGGACAGGCTGCTCGCGGCATGGGAAGCGCTGCTGGCCCGGCACGCCTCGCTCCGGGCCTGCTTCCGGCAGCGCCGGACGGGTGAGACGGTGCAGATCATCGCCAGCCGGGTGGAGCTGCCGTGGCGCGTGGTCGACCTCTCCCACCTCGACGATGCCGAGGAGGCCGGGCGAGCGCTGGCCGAGGAGGATCGGCTGAGGAACTTCGACCTCGCGAAGGCGCCGTTGCTGCGGCTGACCCTGATCCGGCTGGCCGGCGACCGGCACCGCCTGGTGGTGACTTGTCATCACGCGGTCATGGACGGCTGGTCGTTGCCCATCGTCTTCGACGAGTTGTCGACGCTGTACGCCGCCGACGCCGGCGGCCGGCCGGACCTGCCGGCAGTGACGTCGTACCGCGAATATCTCGCGTGGCTGAGCCGGCAGGACAAGGAGCGGGCGCTCTCGGCGTGGGTGGCGGAGCTGCGTGGTGCCGAGGAGCCGACGCTGGTGGCGCCCGCCGATCCGGGACGAGCGCCCGGCATGCCGGAGAGCGTCACGGTCCAGCTGCCGGAGGACCTCACGCGCGCGCTCGACGGGCTGGCTCGCGGCCGAGGGCTGACGCTGAACACGCTGGTCCAGGGGGCGTGGGCGGTGGTGCTGGCCCGGCTGGCGGGCCGGACGGACGTGGTGTTCGGCGCGACGGTGTCGGGGCGCCCGGCGGATCTGCCCGGCGTGGAAGAGATGGTCGGGCTGTTCCTCAACACCGTGCCGGTACGCGTGCGGCTGGACGGCGGTCAGCCGGTCCTGGAGATGCTGGCGGACCTGCAGCAGCGGCAGTCGGCGCTCATACCCCACCAGTTCCTGGGGCTGGCCGACATCCAGAAGGCGGCCGGCCCGGTCGCGGTCTTCGACACCCTGCTCGTTGTCGAGAACTTTCCGCGTGAGCTCGGCGAACCGCCCTCCGCCGACACCTTCGGCATCCGGGTGCAGCAGGGCCGGGAAGCCGCCCACTATCCGCTGACGCTGGTCGCCGTCCCCGGCGAGTCGATGCTCATCAAGCTGGACTATCTGACGGATCTCTTCGACGAGGCCACGGCACTCTCCATTGTCGAGCGCTTCACGAGGGTGCTGCGCCAGCTGACGGGTGCGGGCGTGCGCACGGTGGCCGAGATCGATGTGACGAGTGCGGCCGAGCGCGATCTGGTGGTGCGGGACTGGGGTGCCGCCGCCGGCGTGGTGCCGAGCCGGCTGGCCCTGGATCTGTTCGGCCGCCAGGTGGAACGCCGCCGCGACGAGGTGGCGGTCGCCGACGGCGACCGGACGTGGTCGTTCGGGGAGCTCGCCGAGCACGCGGAGCGGATCGCCGGCTATCTGGGCGACCGGGGAGTCCGCCGCGGTGACCGGGTGGCCGTGGTGATGGAGCGGTCCTCCGAGCTGATCGCGACACTGCACGCGGTGTGGCAGGCGGGCGCGGCGTTCGTGCCGGTGGATCCCGCCTATCCGGTGGAACGCGTGAAGTTCATGCTGGCCGACGCCGAGCCGGCGGCGGCGGTGTGCGCCGAGGCGTTCCGCGCCGCCGTACTGGACGTCGGTCTCGACCCGATCGTCCTGGACGATCCGCGGACGCGGCAGTCGGTGGCGGAATCCGCGCCGCGGACCGTCGCCACCGGAGCCGACGACCTCGCCTACGTGATGTACACCTCGGGCTCGACGGGGACGCCGAAGGGCGTCGCGGTGTCGCACGGCAACGTCGCGGCGCTGGCCGGGGAGCCGGGGTGGGGGGTGGGCCCGGGCGACACCGTGCTGATGCACGCCTCGCACGCGTTCGACATCTCCCTGTTCGAGTTGTGGGTGCCGCTGCTGTCGGGCGCCCGGGTGATGATCGCCGGGCCGGGCGCGGTGGACGGCGAGGCCCTGGCCGGGCACGTGGCCGGCGGCGTCACGGCTGCCCACCTGACCGCGGGCGCCTTCCGGGTGCTGGCCGAGGAGTCGCCGGAGTCGGTCGCCGGCCTGCGCGAGGTGCTGACCGGTGGGGACGCGGTGCCGCCGGCGGCGGTGGAGCGGGTGCGGCGGGCGTGCCCGGACGTCCGGGTGCGGCATCTCTACGGCCCGACGGAGGCCACGCTGTGCGCGACGTGGTGGTTGCTCGAACCCGGCGACGAGACGGGATCGGCACTGCCGATCGGCCGTCCGCTCGCGGGACGGCGCGCCTACGTCCTCGACGCGTTCCTGCGCCCCCTGCCGCCGGGGGTCAAGGGCGAGCTGTATGTCGCCGGGGCCGGCGTGGCACGGGGCTACCTGGGGCGTCCGGCGTTGACGGCCGAGCGGTTCGTCGCCGATCCGTTCGCCCCCGGCGGGCGGATGTACCGGACCGGAGACCTGGCGTACTGGACCGACCAGGGTGCGCTGGTGTTCGCCGGGCGGGCCGATGACCAGGTCAAGATCCGTGGCTATCGGGTGGAGCCGGGCGAGGTGGAGGCGGTCCTCGGGCGCCTGCCGGGTGTCGGCCAGGCCGTGGTGTCCGTACGGGAAGAGCATTTGATCGGCTATGTGGTCGCCGAGGCGGGACAGGACGTCGACCCGGCCCGGCTGCGCGAACAGCTCGCCGAGACGATGCCCGAGTTCATGCTCCCGGCCGCGGTGATGGTGCTGGACGACCTGCCGTTGACGGTCAACGGCAAGGTGGACCGGCAGGCCCTGCCCGCACCGGACTTCGCCTCGAAGTCGGCGGGCCGGGCGCCGGCCACCGCGACCGAGCGGCTCCTCTGCGACGTGTTCGCCGAGGTTCTGGGCCTGGAACGGGTCGGAGTCGAGGACAGCTTCTTCGCGCTGGGCGGGGACTCGATCTCGTCGATGCAGGTGGCCGCCCGCGCGCGCCGGGAGGGGATCTCCCTGACCCCGCGCCAGGTGTTCGAGCAACGGACTCCGGAACGGCTGGCGGCGCTGGCCCGGGACGCCCGATCGACGCGACGGGACAACACCGCGGCGGATGCGGGCATCGGAGAGATTCCGTGGACGCCGGTGATGCGTGCCCTCGGGGACGACGCGGCGCGCCCCGGCTTCGCCCAGGCGAGGGTCGTCGTCACACCGGCCGGCCTCGACCCGGGCGCGCTGGCCGTCGCCCTGCAAGCGGTGCTGGACACCCACGATGTGCTGCGCGCGCGGGTGGCGCCCGGCGAACGGCTGCTGGTACCCGAACGGGGCGCCGTGGCCGCGGCGGAGCTGATGACGCGGGTGGCGGCCGGCACCGGGAACCTGGACGAGATCGCCGAGCGCGAGGCCGGGACGGCGGCGGGCACGCTGAACCCGGCGGCGGGGATCATGGTGCGGGCCGTGTGGCTCGACGCCGGAGACACCGAGCCGGGCCGGCTGGCACTGGTCGCGCATCACCTGGTGGTCGACGCGGTCTCGTGGGGCATCCTGCTGCCGGATCTGCGCGCGGCGTACGACGAGGTGATCTCCGGCGGGACCCCCGACCTCGAACCCGAGGCGACCCCGTACCGGCAATGGGTGCGGCGGCTGACCGAGCAGGCGTTCAGCGAGAGCACCGTGGCCGAGGCCGATTACTGGGTCACCGTGCTGGACGGAGCGGACCGGCCGTTGGAGCAGCGCACCGGGCAGTCGCACTCGTGGTCCTCGACCGTGTCCGGAGCCGCGGCGCGCAGCCTGGTGGGCCGGCTGCCAGGTGCCTTCCACTGCGGGATTCAAGAGATCCTGCTCGCCGGCCTGGCCGGAGCGGTGGCGCGCCGGCGCGGCGCTGACGCCGGGGTGCTGGTGGACGTGGAAGGCCATGGCCGGCATGCCGTCGACGGCGAGGACCTGTTGCGCACCGTGGGCTGGTTCACCAGCGTCCACCCGGTCCGTCTCGATGTCTCCGGCGTCGATCTGGCGGCCGCGGCGGCCGGGAACGAGGCCGCGGGCGAGCTGTTGAAGGCCGTGAAGGAGCAGGTCCGCGCGGTGCCCGGCGACGGGCTCGGCTACGGGCTGCTCCGCCATCTCAACCCCGGCACCGGGGCCAGGCTGGCCGCGTTGCCCTCCCCGCAGATCGGATTCAACTACCTCGGCCGGTCCGGCGTCGCCTCCGAGATCACCCCTTGGCAGGTGCGCGAGGGATCGCTCGGCGCCGGAGAGTCCGGTCCCGACCTGGTCCTGGCGCACGCGCTGGAGGCCGGCGCGGACATTCAGGACACCCCGGCCGGCCCCCGGCTGCGGCTCACCCTGGCCGGCAGGGATCTCGACCCCGCCGTGGTGGAGCTGCTCGGCGAGGCCTGGCTGGAGCTGCTGACCGGCCTCGCCACCCACGCCGGCACGCCCGACGCCGGTGGACACACCTCGTCCGACTTCGACCTGGTCGAGGTGGCGCAGCGGGACGTGGCGGAGCTGGAGGCGGCGGCGCCGGGGCTGACGGACATCTGGCCGCTGTCGGCACTTCAGGAGGGCATGCTCTTCGAACGCGCCCTCGATGAGGAGGGGGTCGACGTCTACCAGAGCCAGCGGATCCTCGACCTCGACGGGCCGCTCGACGCGGACCGGCTGCGCGCGGCATGGACATCGCTGGTCACCCGGCACGACTCGCTCCGGACAACCTTCCATGAGCTGGGATCCGGGGAAACGGTGCAGGTGGTCGTGGCCGAGGCCGACATCCCGTGGCGGGTGGCGGATGTGTCGCAGCTCGATGAGGTGGACGCGGCCGCGGAGGTCGAACGCCTCCTCACCGAGGATCAGGCGGAGCGGTTCGATGTCACCAGGGCGCCGCTGCTCCGGCTGTTGCTGATCCGTCTCGGCGAGAACCGCCACCGGCTCGTGGTGACGTCGCACCACATCGTCCTGGACGGCTGGTCGACACCGATCATCCTGGGTGAGATGTCGGCCACGTACGCGGGTGAGCAGGGCTCGTCGACGTCGCCCTCCTACCGGGACTACCTGGCATGGCTGAGCCGTCAGGACGAGGCGGCGACCCGGTCGGCGTGGCGCGCCGAGTTCGCCGGATCGGACGAACAGACGGTGGTGGACGCCGACGCGGGCAAGACCATGGTGATGCCGGACGAGCACTGCGAACCGCTCTCCGAGGAGGCGACCCGGAGCCTCACGGAGTTCGCACGAGGCCATGGACTGACGCTGAGCACGATCGTGCAGGGCGCCTGGGCGCTGGTGCTGGCGCGGCTGGCGGGCCGGACGGACGTGGTGTTCGGGACGGTGGTGGCGGGACGCCCCGCGGACGTGCCGGACGTCGAGCGGATGGTGGGGATGTTCATCAACACCATCCCGGTCCGCGTGCGCCTCGACGGCGGCCGGCCGGTGCTGGATCTGCTCCACGACCTGCAGGCGCGCCAGGCGGCGATGACCGAGCACCAGTACATGGGGCTGCGGGAGATCCAGAAAGTGGCGGGGCCCGGAGCGACCTTCGACACCATCATGATGGTCGAGAACTACCCGATGGACGCCACCGTCCTGGGCGACGACAGTGGTGTCACGATCGGCTCGGTCGTCACCCGGACCGGCACCAGCTATCCGCTGACCATGAGCGCCAGTCCCGGCAAGCGCCTGCAGATCCGCGTGTCCTACCGGCCCGATCGCATCGGCCAGGAGACGGCCGCCGAGGTCGCCAGGCAGGTCGTGCGGGTCATGGAACGGATGGTGGCGGAGCCCTCGCTTCCCGTCGGCCGGATGGCTGTGACGAGCGAGCCGGCGCGCGCCGCCGTGCTGGAGCGCGGGAACCCGACCGCCGAAGCAGCCGGTGGGCCGTCGGTGGTGGAGACCTTCCGGCGGCGATCGCACAGCTCACCGGACGCGGTGGCGGTCATGGACGGGGGACGCACCCTGTCCTACGCCGACCTCGACCGGGAGTCGGACCGGCTTGCCGCGCACCTGGCCGATACGGGTGTGCGGCGCGGTGACCACGTCGGCGTGGTGATGGCACGCGGCGTCGATCTGTTCGTCGCCTTCCTCGCGGTCTGGAAGGCGGGAGCTGGGTACGTACCGGTGAACCTGGACTACCCGCGGGAACGGATCGCGCGGATGCTGACCGATGCCGGCGCCTCGGTGGCGGTCTGTGTGGAGGCGACCAGGGACATGGTGCCGGCCGGGGTCGAGCCGGTGGTCCTCGACGCACCGGCGACCGGGGGAGCGCCGCACGAGGCGCCGCCGCTCACGGTCGGAGCGCACGACGTGGCGTACGTGATGTACACGTCGGGATCCACCGGGGTGCCGAAGGGCGTCGCGGTGCCGCACGGAAGCGTGTCGGCGCTGGCGAGCGACCCGGGCTGGTCGCTCGGCGCCGGGGACTGCGTCCTGATGCACGCCTCGCACGCGTTTGACGCGTCGTTGGTCGAGATCTGGGCGCCGCTGGTCAGCGGAGCCCGGGTGCTGGTCGCGGAACCGGGCGCGGTCGACGCGCAGCGGCTGCGGGAGGCGATCGCCCGCGGTGTGACCACCGTCCATCTGACGGCCGGGGCCTTCCGGGCGCTGGCGGAGGAGTCGGCGGACGCCTTCAGCGGCCTGCGCGAGGTCCTGACCGGCGGGGACGCCGTACCCCTCGGCTCCGTCGCCCGGCTGCGCGAGGCCTGCCCGGACGTCCGGGTCCGGCATCTCTACGGCCCCACCGAGACGACCCTCTGCGCCACGTGGCACCTGATCGAGCCGGGATCCGCGACGGGCGACACCTTGCCGATCGGTCGCGCCCTGGCCGGCCGGCGGGCGTACGTGCTCGACGCGTTCCTGCAGCCGGTGGGTCGGCACGTGACCGGCGAGCTCTACCTCGCCGGCGCCGGGCTGGCGCGCGGCTATCTGGGCGCCGCCGGGGCGACCGCGGAGCGGTTCGTCGCCGACCCCTTCGTCCCCGGTGAGCGGATGTACCGCACCGGCGACCTGGCCCGCTGGACGGATCGGGACGAGCTGCTGTTCGCCGGCCGCGCCGACTCCCAGGTGAAGATCCGCGGCTACCGGGTCGAGCCGGCGGAGATCGAGGCGGCGCTGGCCGAGGTGCCCCGGATCGCGCAGGCGGTTGTCGTGGCGCGGGAGGACCGTCCGGGCGAGAAGCGGCTGATCGCCTACGTCACCGCGGCGGAAGATCCAGGACCGGACCCCGGCGCGGTACGCGAGCACCTGGCGACGCGGCTGCCGGAGTTCATGGTGCCGGCGGCGGTGGTGGTGCTGGACGGCTTCCCGCTGACGGTCAACGGGAAGATCGACCGCGCGGCGCTGCCTGCCCCCGAGCTCACCGGGAAGCCGGCCGGCCGCGAGCCCCGTACCGAGACCGAGCGGGTGCTGTGTGACATGTTCGCCGAGATCCTCGGGCTGGAGCGGGTCGGTGCCGACGACAGCTTTTTCGAGCTGGGCGGAGACTCGATCCTGTCGATGCAGCTGGCCTCCCGCGCGCGCCGCGAGAACGTCGTCTTCGGCGCGACGGACGTCTTCGACCGGAAGACGCCGGCGGGCATCGCGGCGATCGCCGAGCGCGGCGGTGAGACGCGGGCCGACCTCACCGACGGCGTCGGCGAGGTCGCGTGGACGCCGGTGCTGCGGGCGTTGCTCGAAGGCGATCCCGGCGCGATGACCCGGGGAGCGCTGGCGCAGTGGACGACGGTGGGCGCGCCCGACGACCTGTCGGTGGACACACTGGCGGCCGGGTTGGGCGCGCTGATCGACACGCACGACATGCTGCGGAGCCGGGTCGTCGGGACCGGGGGACAGGAGCCCCGGCTGGTCGTGGCCGAGCGCGGCACGGTGGACGCGACGAGGCTGGTCGACCGGGTCGAGGCCGGTGCCGGTGAGCTGGATGACGTCGCGGATCGCTGCGCCACGGAGGTGGCCGCCCGGCTGGATCCCGCCGCCGGCGTGATGGTCCGGGCGGTGTGGGTGGACGCGGGAGCCGGGCGTGCCGGACGGCTCGTGGTGGCGGCGCACCACCTCGTGGTCGACGCGGTGTCGTGGCGGATCCTGCTGCCGGACCTGCGGGCGGCGTGCGAGGACGTGGCCGCGGGCCGGGAGCCGGCGCTCGATCCGGTGGACGTCTCGTTCCGGCGCTGGGCGCGGACGCTCGCCGATCAGGCGGCGGCCCGGACCGCGGAGCTGGAGACGTGGACGGAGATCCTCGGCGCGGAGGAGCCGCGGCTGGGCGAGCTCGACCCCGCGCGCGACACCATATCGAGCGCGGGACGCAGATCGTGGACACTGCCGCGGGAGCAGGCGGGCGCGCTCGTGGAGAGGGTCACCGCGGCCTTCCACTGCGGTGTGCACGAGGTGTTGCTGGCCACGCTGGCGGGCGCGGTGGCTCGATGGCGCGGCGGCACCGCCGTCGTGGTGGACGTCGAGGGTCATGGCCGCCAGCCCATCGGCGCGATGGACCTGTCGCGGACGGTCGGCTGGTTCACCGACGTGCACCCGCTCCGGCTGGACGTGACGGGGATCGACATGGCCGCGGCGCTCGCGGGTGGCGATGCGGCCGGCCGGCTGCTGAAGAGCATCAAGGAGAGCGTGCGAGCCGTGCCCGACGGCGGGCTCGGCTACGGGATGCTGCGTCACCTCAACGCCGAGACCCGGCCGGTCCTGGCGGCGCGGCCGGCAGTGGAGTTCGGTTTCAACTACCTGGGCCGCTTCTCCTCCCGGTCCGGCGGTGACGTGGAGCCCTGGCAGCCGGCCGGGACCATCGGCGGTGCGGCGGAGCCGGACGTTCCGCTGCGGCACGTCGTGGAGATCGACGCGGCCGTGCTCGACTCCGTGGACGGACCCCGGCTCGACCTGACCCTGACGTGGGCCGGGCGGATCGTCAGTGAGGCCGAGGCGGAGTCACTCGGGAAGGCATGGCTGGACATGCTGACCG
This sequence comes from Actinoplanes sp. ATCC 53533, assembly GCF_003947245.1. Taxonomy (NCBI): domain Bacteria; kingdom Bacillati; phylum Actinomycetota; class Actinomycetes; order Micromonosporales; family Micromonosporaceae; genus Actinoplanes; species Actinoplanes sp. ATCC 53533. The sequence continues at coordinate 20,741 of NZ_QHHV01000292.1, forward strand.
GCCTGGCCGCACACGCCCACGACGTCCGCGCCGGGGGGCACACCCCGTCCGACTTCCCGCTCACCGCGCTGGCGCAGCGAGACGTGGCGGAGATCGAGGCCGTCGTACCGGGTCTGCTCGACATCTGGCCGCTCTCTCCGCTGCAGGAGGGCCTGCTGTTCCATGCCGCCGACGAGCGCGGCCCGGACGTCTACGCGGGTATGCGCACCCTCGCCATCGAGGGCCCGCTCGACGTCGCCCGCTTGCGCGCGTCCTGGCAGGCCGTTCTCGACCGGCACGCCGCCCTGCGGGCGAGTTTCCATCAGCTCGAGTCCGGCACGGCCGTGCAGGTGATCGCCCGCGAGCTGACGCTGCCCTGGCGGGAGACCGACCTGTCGCACCTGCCCGAGGATGAGGCGCTGGCCGAGTTCGAGCGTCTCGTGGCGGAGTTGCGCGACGACCGATTCGACCTGACCCGGGCGCCACTGCTGCGCCTGCACCTGGTGCGCCTCGGGGAAGGCCGGCACCGGCTGGCCCTCGCGTCGCATCACATCTCGTGTGATGGCTGGTCCCTTCCGGTCCTCTCCGTCGACGTCATGGCGGCGTACGAGGCCGGCGGTGACGGCCGGGCCCTGCCGGCTCCGACGTCGTACCGCGAGTACCTCGCCTGGCTCGCGCGCCAGGACAAGGAGGCCGCCCGGGAGGCGTGGCGGACCGAACTCGCGGGGCTCGACGAGGCGACCCATGTCGTGCCGCCCGACACGATCAGCGCGCCCATCGAGCCGGAGCGGGTACGGTTCGCGCTCGACGACGAGCTGAGCCGGCGCCTGGTGGAGTTCACCCGCCGCCACGGCGTGACGATGAATACCCTCTTCCAGGGGGTCTGGGCGCTGTTCCTGGCCCGGCTGACGGGACGCGACGACGTGGTCTTCGGTTCCGCCGTGGCCGGGCGCCCGCCGGAGATCCCCGGCGTCGGATCCGTGGTCGGCCTGTTCATGAACACGCTGCCGGTCCGGGCTCGCCTGGACGGCGCCGAGCCGTTCCTCGACATGCTGACGGATCTGCAGGGTCGGCAGGTCGCGATGATGGCGCACCAGCACGTCGGGCTCAGCGAGATCAACCAGTTCGCCGGTCCCGGCGCGGCGTTCGACACGCTCGTGGTGTTCGAGAACTACCCTCGCCCGCCGCGTCGGTCCGAAGGCCCCGATGCGCTTGTCATGCGCCCCGCGGGAATTCCGAACGACAGCGGGCACTACCCGGTGTCGATGCGCGCGTCGGAGGACGGCGGCGTCCACGGTGAGTTCATCTTCCGCCCGGACGCGTTCGACCGGCCCCAGGCCGACGAGATGCTCGCGAGCATCATCCGGGCCTTGGAACAGGTGGTGACCGATCCACGGATGCCGGTGGGGCGGGTCGGCCTGATCGGTGCGGCGGAGCACGGACTGGTGGTGCGCGAGTGGAACAGGACCGCTGTGCCGCTCGTGGCGGAGCCGCTGCCGGTGTTGTTCCGCCGGCAGGTGGAACGGTCGCGGGATGCGGTGGCGGTGCGGGACGCGGCCCGGAGCCTGTCGTTCGGTGGGTTGCTGGGTGCGGCGGAGGGCCTGGCGCGGCTGCTGGTGACGGCGGGCGTGCGGCGTGAGACCCGGGTGGCTGTGCTCGTGGAGCGGTCGGTGGAGCTGGTGGTGGCCCTGCTCGGGGTGTCGCTGGCGGGCGGGGTGTTCGTTCCGGTCGATCCGGACTACCCCGGTGAGCGGATCGCCTTGATGCTGGCGGATTCGGCGCCGAAGGTGCTGGTTTGCACGTCGGAGACCCGAGCGGTCGTGCCGGCGGGCTTCGCCGGCGCGGTGCTGGTGCTGGACGAGCCGCCCGCCGCCGAACCGGAAGCGGTGCTGCCGGGCGTGGTGGCGGGTGACGGCGCGTACGTGATCTACACGTCGGGGTCGACGGGCGTGCCCAAGGGCGTCCTGGTCACCCACGCCGGGCTCGGCAACCTGGCGAGCGCGCAGATCGAGCGGTTCGGCGTGACGTCCGCGTCGCGGATCCTGCAGTTCGCCGCGCTCGGATTCGACGCCGCCATCTCCGAGGTGTGCATGGCTCTGCTGTCGGGCGGGACCATCGTGCTGGCCGACGCCGAGAGCATGCCGCCTCGAGTGTCGCTGGGCGACGCGGTACGCCGGTGGAGCATCACCCACGTCACCGTGCCGCCGAGCGTGCTGGCCGTCGAGGACGACCTCCCGGAAAGTCTGGAGACCCTCATCGTGGCGGGCGAGGCGTGCCCGCCCGCGCTGGTGGATCGCTGGTCGCGGGGCCATCGGATGATCAACGGCTACGGGCCGACCGAGACGACCGTGTGCGCGACCATGAGTTCCCCGCTGTCTCCGGGCCGCGACGCGGTCCCCATCGGTGGCCCGATCACGAACATGCGGGCCTATGTGCTCGACGCCTTCCTGCAGCCGGTGCCGGTGGGCCTGGCCGGCGAGCTCTACGTCGCGGGGGCCGGGCTCGCCCGCGGCTACCTCGGGCGCCCGGGCCTGACGGCGGAACGGTTCGTCGCCGACCCGTTCTCTCCGGGTGGCCGGATCTACCGCACCGGCGATCGGGTCCGCTGGACCTCCGGCGGTGAGCTGGTCTTCGTCGGCAGGGCCGACGCGCAGGTCAAGGTGCACGGATACCGGATCGAGCCGGGTGAGATCGAGGCCGTGCTGGCCGAGCACCCAGAAGTCGCCCAGGTGGTGGTCGTCGCCCGACAGGACGGGCCGGGCGAGAAGCAACTGGTGGCTTACGCCGTCCCGGCGAACGGACCGTCGGCCGACTCCGCCGCGCTGATCTCCGCTCTCCGGGAGACGGCGGCCGCACGCCTACCGGAGCACCTGGTGCCGGCGGCGTTCGTGCCGCTGGACACGATGCCGCTGACCCCCAACGGCAAGGTCGATCACCGGGCGCTCCGGGCCCCCGACTTCGCCGGGATGTCGTCCGGGCGGGACCCGCGCACGGCCATGGAGACGAGGCTGTGCGAGCTGTTCGCGGAGGTGCTCGGCCTGGACCGGGTGGGCGCCAACGACAGCTTCTTCGAACTCGGCGGCGACTCGATCACTTCGATGCAGCTGTCCACCCGGGCCCGCCGGGAAGGTCTGGAACTGACCCCGTGGCAGGTGTTCGACGAGAAGACGCCGGAACGGCTGGCGGCACTCGTCAAGGAACTCCCGGCCGAGGACGAGGACACCGGGGTGCCGGAGTCCCCGGCGGGCCCGCTCGTGGCTCTTTCGCCTGAACAGATGGACCAACTAGAGGCCTGACCGGCCGGGGAATGACCTCCTAAGGAGCAGATCGTGACCATTGACGACACTCGTGCGAAGCCGCGCTCCAGCGTGGAAGACGTCTGGCCCCTGTCGCCGCTGCAGGAGGGAATGCTCTACCACACCGCCCTCGACACGGACGGGCCGGACACCTACACCGTGCAGTCCGTCTACGGCATCGACGGCCCGCTGGACGCCGGGCGGCTGAAGGCGTCGTGGCAGGCTCTCCTGGACCGGCATGCCGCGCTGCGGGCCTGCTTCCGCTACGTCAGCGGCGCGCAGATGGTGCAGGTCATCCAGCGCGACGTCGAGATCCCGTGGCGAGAGACGGACCTTTCCGGGCTGCCGGACGACATAGCCGCCGGCGAGGTGAGCCGGCTGGCGGCCGACGAGATGGCCGAGCGGCTCCGCCTGGAGGTGGCGCCGCTGATGAAACTGCACCTGATCCGGCTCGGCCCGGAGCGCCACCGGCTCGTGCACACCCTGCATCACGTGCTGGCGGACGGCTGGTCGATGCCGATCCTGCACCGCGAGCTCGCCGCGATCTACGCGGCGGACGGGGACGCGTCCGGCCTGCCCGCCGCGGTGTCGTACCGGGACTACCTCGCCTGGCTGGGCCGGCAGGACAAGGAGGCGGCCCGGGCGGCCTGGCGGGAAGCGCTCGCCGGGCTGGACACCCCCACCACGGTCGCCGCGGCCGATCCGGCCCGCGTGCCGGACATCGACACGGTGCTGATCGAGCTGTCCCCGGAGCTGACGGACGACCTGCTACGGCTGGCACGCGGCCACGACCTCACGATGAACACCGTCGTGCAGGGCGCGTGGGCCGTCGTGCTGTCGCAACTCGCCGGCCGGACCGACGTGGTGTTCGGCGCGACCGCCTCGGGCCGGCCGGCCGAACTGGCCCGGGTGGAGTCGATGGTCGGCCTGCTGCTCAACACGCTGCCGGTGCGGGTCCGGCTCGACGGTGGCCAGCGGGTCGTCGAGATGCTCGCCGACCTGCAGCGGAACCAGTCGGCGCTGGGGGCTCACCAGCATCTCGGTCTGCAGGAGGTGCAGGCCGCCGTCGGACCCGGCGCCGTCTTCGACACGCTCGTCATCTACGAGAACTTCCCTCGTACGGGACTCGGCGGGTCGGCGGACGACGGCCTGAGGTTGCGCCCGGTGCAGAAGGGGCGTGACTCCTCGCACTACCCGTTCACTCTGGTCACCGGGCCGGGCGAGCGGATGCCGGTCATCCTCAACTACGAGCGGGGCCTCTTCGACCACGCGGCCGCCGAATCGGTGGTGGGCGCGATCGTTCGCGTGCTGGAGCGGTTGGTCGCCGAGCCCGACGTCCTCGTCGGCCGGCTGACGCTGCTGAGCGAGACCGAGCGCGCCGCGGTGGTGGACAACTGGAACGCGACCACGGGTCCGGTGCCCGGGGAATCAGTGGTCGAGATGGTCGGGCGGCGGGTGGCCGCGGCACCGGGCACGGTGGCGATCACCGCGGCCGGCGGTACGGACCTGACCTATGCCGAGGTCGACCAGGCGTCGAACCGGCTGGCGGCCTACCTCATCGGCCGTGGCGTGCGCCGCGGCGACCGCGTCGGGGTGGCCATGGACAGGTCCGCGGACCTGCTGATCGTGTTTCTGGCCATCTGGAAGGCAGGCGCCGGCTACGTCCCGGTGGACATCGGGTATCCGGTCGAGCGGATGGCGCTCATCTTCGCCGACTCCGAGGTCTCGGCCGTCATCTGCACGCAGGCCACCGGCGAAGGGCTACCCGGGGACGTCGCGGGCCGGGCCACGATCGTCCTGGACGCGCCGGAGACGCGGGCAGCCGTCGAGGGCTGCGCCGCCACGGCGCCGGAGATTCGGCTCAGCGCCGGCGACCTGGCGTACGTGATGTACACCTCGGGATCCACCGGCGTTCCGAAGGGCGTGGCGATCCCCCACGGGGCAGTGGCCGGCCTCGCGGGCGACGCGGGCTGGCAACTCGGCACCGACGACGGCGTGCTGATGCACGCGACGCACGTCTTCGACCCCTCGCTCTACGAGATGTGGGTGCCGCTCGTCACGGGTGGCCGGGTCCTGGTCGCCGAGCCCGGAGTGGTGGACGCGGGCGGCATCCGTCAGGCCGTGGAACGGGGCGCGACCGCCGTTCACCTCACCGCCGGCACCTTCCGCGCGCTGGCGGAGGCGTCTCCGGACTGTTTCGCGGGCCTGCGGGAGATCGGGACCGGCGGCGACGTGGTGCCCGCGCACACCGTGGCGAACCTGCGACGGGCCCAGCCCGGCGTGCGGGTGCGCAACACCTACGGACCGACCGAGACCACCCTGTGCGCCACGTGGAAACCGATCGAGCCCGGTGACCCGCTCGGGCCGGAGCTGCCGATCGGCCGTCCCATGACCAACCGCAGGATCTACCTCCTCGACGCCTTCCTGCGCCCGGTCGCGCCCGGGGTGGCCGGCGAGGTCTACATCGCCGGCACGGGGCTGGCCCGCGGATATCTCTCCCGGCCGGACCTGACCGCCGAGCGGTTCGTGGCGTGCCCGTTCCTGGCGGGCGAACGCATGTACCGGACCGGAGACCTGGCGCGCTGGAACCGCGACGGCGAGGTGGTGTTCCTCGGGCGCGCCGACGATCAGGTGAAGATCCGCGGCTTCCGGGTGGAGCTGGCCGAGGTGGAGGCCGTACTGGCGGCCCAGCCGGGAGTCCGCGAGGCGGTCGTCGTGGCGCGGGAGTACCAGCCGGGCGAGCGGCGTCTGGTGGGCTACGTCGTCTCCGACGCCGGTGAGGTGGACACCGAGGAGATCCGGCGGCAGATGAGCCGGGTCCTGCCCGCGTACATGGTTCCGGTAGCGGTCGTCGGCCTGATCAGCCTGCCCGTCACCGCCAACAGCAAAGTGGATCGCCGGGCCCTGCCCGACCCGGAGCTCGCGGGTCACGCGTCGGCGAAGGCCCCGGAGAGCGAGACCGAGAAGGTGCTGTGCGCGCTCTACGCCGAGATCCTCGGCGTCGAGCGGGTGGGTGTCGACGACGCCTTCCACGACCTGGGAGGCAGCTCGGCGCTGGCCATGCGGCTCATCGCGCGCATCCGTGAGGAACTCGGCGCGGATCTGCCCATCCGGCAGCTGTTCTCCTCGCCCACCCCCGCGGGCGTCGCCCGGGCGCTGGCCGCGAAGTCGCGGCCCGCGCTGGAAGCCGTCACCCGGCCGGAGCAGGTGCCCCTCACAGCCCGGCAGCTCCGCGCCTGGCTGCTGGCCCGTCCCGCGGAAGAGACCCGGGGCCTGCACGCCTCGGTCGCGCTGCGCTTGCGCGGCCGGCTGGACGTGGCCGCCCTGGAGGCGGCGATCGGCGACGTCGCGGCCCGGCACGAGATCCTCCGGACCACCTTTCCGGGCGACGCACAGAGCGTTCACCAGCACATCCACGACGCCGCGACGGTGCGGCTGACCCCGGTCCCGGCCGCCGAGGAGGACCTTCCCGGACTGCTCGCCGAGCGGCGCGAGCAGCTCTTCGACCTCACCCGGGACATGCCGTGGCGATGCGAGCTCTTCGCCCTCGCGGAGAAGGAGCACGTCTTGTCGGTGACGGTGCACCGCATCGCCGTCGATGACGACTCGATGGACGTGTTCTTCCGCGACCTCGCGGCCGCGTACGGTGCGCGGCGCGCCGGCCGGGCTCCGGAGCGCGCGCCCCTGGTCCTGCAGTTCGCCGACTACGCGATCTGGGAGCGGCGGCTGCTCGAAGGTGAGCGCGACCAGGACAGCCTCATCAACGACCAGCTGACCTTCTGGCGGAACCACCTGGCCGGCATCGACGGGGAGACGGTGCTGCCGTTCGACCGCCCGCGACCGGCCATCCCGTCGCGGCGAGCCGGCACGGTCGCGGTGCGGCTGGGCGCCGGCGCGCACGTCCGGTTGACGCAGGCGGTGGAGTCGGCCGGCGCGGACGCGCTCCAGACGGTGCACGCCGCGCTCGCCATGCTGCTGGCCAGGTACGGAGCCGGCCACGACCTGGTGATCGGCACGACGCTGCCCCGAGACGAGGACCTGATCGACCTGGAGCCGATGATCGGGCCGTTCGCCCGGCCGTTCCCGGTGCGCACGGACCTGTCGGCCGATCCGACGTTCCTGGAGGTCGTCGCCCGGGTGCAGGAGTCGGTCCGGGAGGCGCGCCAGCATCTGGACGTGCCCTTCGAGAAGGTTCCCGAGCTGCTGGACCTGCCCGCATCGCTCTCCCGTCACCCCGTGTTCCAGGTCGGCCTGCGGGTGAGCGAGGAGGACCTGGGCTCGTGGGACGCCGCGGATCTGCCCGCCCTGCGCACCAGCGTCGAACCCGGCGGGGTGGAGGCCATCGAGCTGGATCTCGCGTTCGAGCTCGCCGAGCGCCGCAACGACGATGACGACGAGGACGGCATCGAGGGCGCGCTGCACTATGCCGCCGACCTGTTCGATCGGGCCACGGCCGAGTCCGTGGCCCGGCGGCTGGTCAGCGTCCTGGAGCAGGTGGCGGAGGATCCCCAGCGGCGGATCAGTGACCTGGACATCTTCCTGGACGACGCCGAGCGCGGCCGCCCGGCCATCACACCGGCGCGCTGGGCCGGGCCCGTGCCGCAGGTGGTCGCCGACCTGGCCGAGGACGGCCCGCTCGGTGCGCTCCTGCTCGACGACCTGCAGCGCCCGGTCGCTCCCGGGGCCGTCGGCGAGCTCTATGTCACCGGTCCGGCAGTGGACGCCTGCGTGACCGGGCAACCGACCGTGCCCTGCCCGTTCGGGACCGCGGGGCACCGCATGCTGCGCACGGGCCTGCTCGTCCGCAGGTCCCTCGACAAGGCGCTGGTCGTCGTGGGTGAGCGGCGGGGATCGAGCGCCTCGGTGAAGACGGGTGACTACGAGGTGCTGCTGCCGTTGCGCGCCGGCGGTGATCGCCCGCCACTGTTCTGCGTCCACGCGAGCGGCGGCCTGAGCTGGAACTACGGGCCGTTGCTGCGGCACCTTCCGGCGAATCAGCCGGTCTACGGGGTGCAGGCGCGCGGTCTGGCCCGTACCGAATCCTTGCCGGGCAGTGTCGAGGAGATGGCGGCCGACTACGTCGAGCAGATCCGCACCGTGCGGCCGGCCGGGCCGTACCACCTGCTCGGTTGGTCCCTCGGCGGCCGGATCGCGCAGGCGATGGCCGTGTTGCTCGAGGCGGAAGGGGAGGAGGTCGGGCTGCTCGCCCTGCTCGACGCCTACCCCGTCTACATGGGAAGGAACGCGACCGGCACGGTGAGCGAACAAGCCTCGCGTGATGAAGCGGCCCTGGACAAGCGGAAGCAGCAGGAGCTGGAGCTCGCCGGTCAAATGGTCCAGGGGACCGGTGCCCAGTCGCGCTTGGAGGCGGTCATGCGCAACCTCTGGAAGGTCGGTCCGGCTCATACCGCCCTGCCCTTCGCCAGCGATGTCCTCCTCTTCGTGGCCTCGGTGGACCGCCCCGCACATCTGCCCGTGCCGGAGGCGATAGACAGCTGGAAGGACGTCACCAGCGGGGCCGTCGAGCCCCACGAGATCCCGACCAACCATTACGAGATGGTGCAGCCCGCGGCGCTGGCCCAGATCGGGGCCATCCTCGCCGAGAAGCTCCGGCACCGGCCGGAGCGGGACGGCCGGGAGAGATGACATGAAAGCCTTGATACCTGCCGGAGGTGCGGGGACCAGGCTGCGGCCGATCACGCACACCTCCGCCAAGCAGCTGATACCGATAGCGAACAAACCCGTGATCTTCTACGTGCTGGAGTCGATCGCCGAGGTCGGGATCATCGAGGTCGGCATCGTCGTGGGCGATACCGCCGCGGAGGTCCAGCGCGCCATCGGCGACGGGTCGGCCTGGGGCCTGAAAGTCACCTACCTGCCACAGGCGGCCCCGCTCGGCCTGGCGCACACGGTGCTCATCGCTCGCGAGTTCCTGGGCGACGACGACTTCGTCATGTACCTCGGGGACAACTTTCTGATCGGGGGCATCACGAAACTGGTGGAGCAGTTCCGCGGCGACCGCCCCGCTGCCCAGATCATGCTGACGAAGGTCGCCGATCCGCGGGCGTTCGGGGTGGCGGAGCTGGACGTCGATGGGCGGCTGATCGGGCTCGAGGAGAAGCCCGAGAACCCCAAGAGCGATCTGGCGCTGGTCGGGGTCTTTCTCTTCACAGCGGCGGTGCACGCGATCGTGGCGGGCCTGACCCCCTCGGCCCGGGGCGAGCTGGAGATCAGCGACGCCATCTCCATGCTGATGCGCGCCGGCCATCCGGTGGTGACGACGATAACCGAGGGCTACTGGAAGGACACCGGCAACGTCGCCGACATTCTGGAGGTGAACCGGCTCGTCCTGGAAGAGTTGGCACCCGAGGTCGCCGGCGTGGTGGACAACTCGGAGCTGATCGGCCGGGTGACGGTGGCGCCGGGCGCGGTGGTGCGGGGTTCACGCATCGTGGGGCCGGTCATCATCGGGTCCGGCTCCGTCGTGGAGGACTCCTATGTGGGGCCGTTCACCTCGATCGCGGAGGACTGCCGGATCATCGAGAGCGAGCTGGAGTACTCCGTGGTCCTCGGCGGGTCCGTGATCCGCGGAGTGGGGCGGATCGAGGCATCCCTCATCGGCCGCGAGGTGGAGGTCATCCCGGCGCCGCGGACGCCCCGGGCGCATCGCCTGCTCCTCGGCGACCACAGCAAGGTGCAGGTCTGCGCGTACACGTGACCGGCGGCGCTCGACCACCCGGTCGAGCGCCGCCGCCAGGGGCGTCACCGGTCCGGCGCAGCCCGTTCTGGACGGACGTAGAGCGCGGCCTCGGCTTGCCCGCTCGCGTCGTAGCTGGGCAGCAGACCGCGAGAAAGGGCCTCGCGCAGCTTGATCGCCTGCCGGTCCCGCTCGGACAGCAGCGGGGTGATGTCGCGGGGGATCGGCAGCTCCAGCGTGGGGTCGAGGGCGGTGACGGCGAGCTCGTTCTCCGGCCGGTACTCGGTGGACAGCAGGTAGGTCATCGTCGTCCCCTCCTCGAGGGCGACGAACATGTGGCCGACCCCGACCGGCAAGTAGACGGCGGGGAAGTCCGGGCCCCCCAGCTCCACCGCGTCGTGAACGCCGAAGGTGGGGCTGCCCACCCGCAGATCGACGACGATGTCGAGCACCCGGCCGCTCGGGCAGTAGACGTATTTGGCGCAGCCCGGCGGGGTGGCCGTGTAGTGCACGCCGCGAACCACCCCCCGGCGGGACACGCTGTAGCTGCACTGGGCCACCGCGAACAGCGGATGGCCGAGGGCCTCGACGAACACCGCCTGTTGGTACGGCGACAGGAAGACGCCGCGTTCGTCCGGGAAGGCGGGGGTAGTGAACGCGTAGGCCCCGCCGACCGTCAGTTGCCGTGCTCGTTCCGACATGCTCGGCTCCGTCCTCAGCTCACGTGTACGTCCGGCACGTACCGGATCCACTTGCCGCCCGCCGCGCGGAATCCCTGCTCCTTGGCCGTGATCTCGTCGGCGTGGTTCCACGCGAAGAGCAGCGCGTAGTCGGGGTACGGATCGGCGAACGCCTCCGCCGGCCGCACCGGAATGTGCGCGCCGGGGGTGAGCCGGCCCTGCTTGGCCGGCGTCGTGTCACACACGAACTCGATCAGGTCCGGCCCGATGCCGGCGAAATTGGTGACGGTCGCGCTCTTGGCGGTCGCGCCGTAGCCGACGACCCGGTGGCCCTCGTCGCGCAGCCGCCGGAGCAGCGTGCGCAGGTCGTCGCGGATGCGGGCGGTGTCGGCCGCGAAGCGGCGCAGGGTCGGCGGCTCGGCGAGGCCCCGCGCCTTCTCGTCGGCGATGAGGGCGGCGACCCCGGCCGACGGCGTACGAGCCCCGGCCCGGGCGACGGTATAGCGCACCTCGCCGCCGTGCACCGGCAGCCGCTCCACATCGACCAGTTCCAGGCCGAAGGGCGCGACCATCGCCTGCACCGAGCGGGCGGTGAAGAAGTAGAAGTGTTCGTCGTAGATCTGATCGAACGACGTCTTCGCCACGATGTCGCCGAAATAGGGGTCCTCGAAGACGAAGACGCCCTCCGGCGCGAGCAGCGTGCGGATGCCGTCCAGCACTGAGCGCATGTACGGGATGTGGCAGATGGTGTTGGCCGCGAAGATGACGTCCGCGGCGCCCTCCTCGCGTCGCGTGTCGGCCGCGGTGCCGGCGTCGAAGAACTCGTTACGCACGCGTACCCCATGTTCCATCGCGGCCGCCGCGACCTTGCCCGACGGCTCGAAGCCCAGGTGCCGGGCGCCGGCCTCGTGTACCGTCCGCAGCAACACGCCGTCGTTGCTGCCGATCTCCACCACGAACGGGTCCGGCCCGGCGGTGTCGAGCAGGGCGCGCGCGGTCTGCTGGAAGTGCTCGCGCATCACCGAGGAGCCGGACGAGTAGTACGGGTAGTCCGTGTGGAACATCTTCTCCCTCGGCACCTGCTCCACGAGCTGCACCATCGTGCACGAGGAGCAAGCGCCGACCGCCAGCCGGTAGAAGAATTCGTCCTGCGGGTCATGCTCGCTCAGGAACGCGTCGGAGAGCGGCTGCCGGCCGAGGTCCAGGAACTCCTCGAGCGCGCCGCCGCAGATCTGACAGGCGTGGGGCATGGTGGTGGCTCCTCCGTGATTGGCAGCTGAATCGGGCGGGACGCGATGAACTGCGGATGCCGGTCGTTCAGATCCGGCATTCGCCCGGTCTGGACTAAACCACTTCACATCGATGAGGGCGAGGCTCCGGTCAAGACAGCGGACCGCCATGATCCGATCCGTCCAAGTGACCGAGATGTTCGCTTGGACCTCCTCGTGGACACCGACTTCGTTCAGCACAATCGAGATCGCTGACTCCGGCAATCCGGGCCCTACGGAACGGGGAATTCGTTATGCGTGTGTTGTTGTCGACGTCTGGGAGCCGGGGAGATGTCGAACCGCTGGTGGCGCTGGCGGTGCGGTTGCGGGCACTCGGTGCGGACGTGCGGATGTGCGCATCTCCGGACTCCGCGGGACGGCTGGCCGAGGTCGGCGTGCCGCTGGTGCCGGTCGGCGGGTCGGCCCGTACCGAAATGAAAGGGCCGAGGCCGAGGCCGGAGGACGGGCCACGGCTCGCGGCCGAGGCGATGGCCGTGCAGTTCGACCAGGTCCCGGCGGCTGCCGAGGGCTGCGACGCGGTGGTGGTGACCGGAATGCTGGCCGCCGCGGTCGCCGTCCGGTCGGTGGCCGAGAAGCTGCGCATCCCCTATTTCTACGGCTTCTACTGTCCGATCTTTGTGCCATCGCCGTACTACTCGCCGCCGCTGCCCCTCGGCGAGCCACCCGCGCAGGACGTGACCGACAACCGGGCGCTGTGGGACCGGAACAACCAGGGCGCCTACCGGCGATTCGGTGACCCGCTCAACAGACACCGGGCGTCGATGGGCCTGCCGCCGGTGGATGACATCTTCCGGTACGGCTTCACTGATCACCCCTTGCTGGCGGCGGACCCGGTCCTGGCACCGCTGCAGCAGACGGACCTCGACGCCGTGCAGACCGGCGCGTGGATCATGCCCGATGAACGGCCTCTCGCCGCGGAGTTGGAGGCATTTCTGGACTCGGGGTCACCCCCGGTGTACGTGGGTTTCGGCAGCATGCCCGTACCGGCTGACGCTGCGAGGGTGGCTATCGACGCGGTCCGCGCCCAGGGCCGCCGGGTGATCCTCTCCCGCGGCTGGGCCGACCTGGCGCTGCCCGACGACCGGGACGACTGCCTCGCCGTCGGCGAGGTGAACCATCAGGCGCTGTTCGGCCGGGTGGCCGCCGTCGTCCACCACGGCGGCGTGGGCACGACCACCACGGCCGCCCGGGCCGGCGTTTCTCAGGTCGTGGTACCCCAGATGGTGGACCAGCCGTACCTCGCCGGCCGGGTGGCGGAGCTGGGTATTGGTGTGGCGCACGACGGTCCTGCTCCGACACTCGATTCCCTGTCGGCCGCGCTCGCGGTGGCCTTGGCTCCGGAGACCCGGGCGCGGGCCGCTGCCGTGGCCGGCACGATCCGCGCCGACGGGGCAACGGTGGCCGCGAAAATGCTGCTCGACGTGGCCAGCCGGGAAGAGCCTGCCGTCGCTGTGTGAACCACAGCGAGTCGCGCCGCACGATTGTCGGCCGGGCCGGAACCCGCTGGAATGGGAGATGCGAGATGCGTGTGTTGTTGACAACGTGCGGAAGCCGCGGAGACGTCGAACCGCTGGTGGCGCTGGCGGTGCGGTTGCGGGCACTCGGTGTGGAGGTGCGGATGTGCGCCCCGCCGTTGGCCGCCGAGCGGCTGGCCGAGGTCGATGTGCCGCTGGTGCCGATCGGCCGGGCGATGCGCATGATGAAGCGCAAGGGGGCACCGCCGTCGGCCGAGGACGAGCGCCGGATGACAACCGAGGCGATCGCCATGCAGTTCGACCAGGTCCCGCCGGCTGCCGAAGGGTGTGACGCGGTGGTGACGACCGGAGAGCTGTCCGCGGCGGTGGCTGTGCGGTCGGTGGCCGAGAAGCTGGGCATCCCCTACTTCTACTGCACCCACGCTCCGGTCTATCTGCCGTCGCCGCACCACCCGCCGCCCGCTGACGAGCGGCTCACACCGGGTGTGACCGACAACCAGGTGCTGTGGGAACAGCGCAGCCGGCGCTTCTGCGAGCGGTTCGGCGAACCGGTCAACAGCCGACGGGCCTCGATCGGACTACCGCCGGTGGAGAACATCTTCCGGTACGGCAACACCGATCAGCCCTGGATGGCGGCCGACCCGATCCTGGCGCCCCTTCAGCCGGGCCAGAACGCCGTGCAGACCGGTGCGTGGATCCTGCCCGACGATCGCCCCCTCGCCGCGGAGCTGGAGGCGTTTCTGGCGGCTGGTCCGCCGCCGGTGTACGTGGGGTTCGGCAGCCAGTCCGGCACCGGGGACGCCGCGACGGTGGCCATCGCGGCGATCCGTGCCCAGGGCCGCCGGGTGATCCTCTCCCGCGGCTGGGCCGACCTCGCGCTGCCCGACGACGGGGCCGACTGCCTCGCCGTCGACGAAACCAACCTTCAGGCGCTGTTCGGCCGGGTGGCCGCCGCCGTCCACCACGGCAGCGCGGGCACGACGACCGTGGCCACGCGGGCCGGCAGCCCTCAGATCGTGATAGCCAGGGACACCGACCAGCCGTACTTCGCCGAGCGGGTGGCCGAGCTGGGCGTCGGCGTGGCGCACGACGGTCCGGAGCCGACCTTCGACTCCCTGTCGGCCGCGCTCGCGACGGCCTTGGCCCCGGAGGTCCGAGCTCGGGCGGCGGAGGTGGCCGGCATGATCCGCGACGACGGGGCAGCGGTGGCCGCGCGACAGCTGCTCGACGCGGTCAGCCGGGAGAAGCCTGCCGTTTCCGTGTGAGTCACACCGAGTCGGCGAGCCCGGAACCGGCGGGCAGACGAATCCCCGGGCGCCGAATCGCTCGACTCCACCGCATCAGCGCTGCAGCGCTGATCGGCCGTTCCTCCGACGATCGGGAGCCAGGCAAATGACGACTCGTGTATGGGACTACCTACCGGAGTACGCGAAAGAGAAGGACGACATCCTCGACGCCGTGCAGAAGGTCTTCGGCTCCGGGCAGCTGGTGCTCGGCGAGAGCGTCCGCGGGTTCGAGGCCGAGTTCGCCGCGTACCACGGGCTCACCTATGGCACCGGCGTCGACAACGGGACCAACGCGCTCAAGCTCGGCCTCGAGGCCCTGGGCATCGGGCCAGGTGACGAGGTCATCACCGTGGCCAACACGGCGGCGCCGACCGTGGTCGCCATCGTCGGCGCCGGGGCGACGCCGGTCTTCGTCGACGTCCGCGCCGACGACTTCCTGATGGACGTCGACCAGGTCGCCGCAGCGATCACCGCGCGGACCAGGGCGATCGTCCCGGTGCACCTGTACGGCCAGTGCGTCGACATGGCGCCGTTGACCGCCCTGGCCGAGAAGTACGGGCTGAAGATCCTCGAGGACTGCGCCCAGGCGCACGGCGCACGCCAGCACGGGCGGCTCGCCGGGACCATGGGCGACGCCGCCGCGTTCTCCTTCTATCCCACCAAGGTGCTCGGCGCCTACGGCGACGGTGGCGCGGTGCTGACCTCCGACGAAGAGGTCGACCGCAGCCTCAAGCAACTGCGCTACTACGGGATGGAGAAGGTCTACTACGTCGTGCGCTCACCGGGCCACAACTCCCGGCTCGACGAGGTCCAGGCCGAGATCCTGCGGCGCAAGCTGGGCCGCCTCGACGACTACATCGCCGGGCGAAACGCCGTCGCCCGACGATACGAGGAACGCCTCGGCGACCTCGCCCGGCCGGGCGGGCTCCAGCTGCCGGCCACCAATTCCGGCAACACCCACGTCTTCTACGTGTACGTGGTCCGCCATCCTCGCCGCGATCACATCATCGAGGCACTCAAGGACCACGACATCGCCCTGAACATCAGCTACCCGTGGCCGGTGCACACGATGAGCGGCTTCGCCGACCTCGGCTACGCGCCGGGCTCCCTGCCGGTCACCGAGGACTCGCCGGCGA
>NZ_QHHV01000293.1:0-9030 GCF_003947245.1 Actinoplanes sp. ATCC 53533
CCAGCGACCGAGGTCGTAGTGCGGTCCGCCGGCGGCCATCATCTCGATGGCGCAGCAGGCGAGGCCGAAGGTGGCGCCCCAGAACGACGACTTGCGGGCCCAGTTGGAAAGCTTCTCCACCGAGGTCAGCAGGATGCCGCTCGGCAGCTTCTCTTCGATTCCCATATCAGTCAGTCCCAGTTCAATCCGCCGCGTCGCCACACGTAGGTGTAGGCGATGAAGACAGTGACGATGAAGAGGACCATCTCGACGAAGCCGAACAGGCCGAGCGCCTCGAAGGACACCGCCCACGGATACAGGAAGATGGTCTCGATGTCGAAGACGATGAAGAGCATCGCGGTCAGGTAGAACTTGACCGGAAACCGGCCGCCGCCGATCGGCTGCGGCGCCGGCTCGATGCCGCACTCGTACGCGTCGAGCTTGGCCCGGTTGTAGCGCTTCGGGCCGACGATCGGCGCGATCGACACCGAGAACAGAGCGAAGAGCGCACCGAGGATCAGCAGCCCGACGATCGGTACGTAGGGATTGAGCGTCATACCGTCTCCTGCTCGACTGTTAGCCGCTTCACACTATTAATCCGCTTTGGCGCCTGGTCGACCGGGGTCCTCCGTCCGACCACCCCGCCCGCCACCCTTACCCGGACTGAAGACTCCCCGTCCGACCACCCCGCCGCCGCCCTTAGCCGGACTGAAGACTTGATATTGCTGCTCATACCGCCGGTGCGACCTTCGTGAGGCCGTTGATGATCCGGTCCATCGCGTCGCCGTCCCGGGGGTCCGTCAGGTTTGCCAGCAGCTTGAGCACGAAGCGCATCAGGGTCGGGTGCGGCATGCCGTGCTTGGTGGCGAGCCGCATGACCTGCGGGTTGCCGATCAGCTTCACGAACACCCCACCGAGGCGGTAGTAACCCCCGAAGCGGACCTTCAGCTCCGCGGGATAGGCGTGCAGGGCGCGCTCGCGGTCGGCGCCGGCGGGGCGCGCGAGGGCCTGGACGGCGACCTCGGCGGCCAGCTCACCCGACTCCATCGCGTACGCGATGCCCTCACCGTTCATGGGGTTGACCATGCCACCGGAGTCGCCGACCAGCATGACGCCGCGCGTGTAGTGCGGCACCCGGTTGAAGCCCATGGGCAGCGCCGCGCCCAGGATCGGGCCGTCGGCGTTGTCCTCGCCGCGCATGCCCCACTCCTCGGGCGTGGTGTTCAGCCAGTCGGTGAGCATGGCGCGGTAGTTGGTCTTGCCGAAGGCGCTGGACGAGTTGAGGATGCCCAGGCCCACGTTCACCCGGCCGTCGCCGAGGCCGAAGATCCAGCCGTAGCCGGGCAGCAGCCGGTCGCGGTCCTGCGCGCTGCGCAGCTCCAGCCAGGACTCCAGGTAGTCGTCGTCCGCGCGCACCGGCGACTGGTAATAGCGCCGCACGGCGACGCCGATCGGGCGGTCGTCGCGCTTGGCGAGGCCCATCGCGAGCGGGAGCTTGCCGGACACACCGTCCGCCGCGATCACCAGCGGGGCTCGATACTGGACTGGTTCCTTACCGGGGCCGGCCTTGGCCTCGACCCCGATGGCGCGACCGTCGGCGTCGAGCACCGGCCCGGTCACGGTGACCCCGGTGCGCAGCAGGACGCCGGCCTCCACCGCGCGCTTGGCCAGCATGTCGTCGAAGTCGAGCCGGGTGCGCACGAGGCCGTAGTTGGGGAAGCTCGCGAGCTCCGGCCAGTCCAGCTCGAGACGGACGCCACCACCGATGACCCGCAGGCCACGATTGTGCAGCCAGCCCGCCTTCTCGGAAGTGTCCACACCCATCCGGATCAGCTGCCGGGTCGCGCGTGGAGTAAGGCCGTCACCGCAGACCTTCTCGCGCGGGAACTCGGTCTTTTCCAGCAGCAGGACGCGTAGGCCGTGCCGCGCCATGTGGTATGCCGCGGCGGAGCCGCCCGGCCCAGCCCCGACCACGATCACGTCGGCCTCGTCGGCGACGGTTCCTCCTGCGTTAGCGAGGTCGTTCACGGCTCACCTCCGTCAAGCGCGGGCTCGTGAAACAGTTCACAAGCCAGCCCAGTCGGAGTCTAAGACGGCCATCGAAGCGGATGGGGGTTAGGGAACCCTAACTGTTTCCGGCCGGTGAAATGCCCGCTCCGTGGCCATTCCTGCTCTTCGCTAACGCCCGTTCCAGGACCTCACGGGCAACTCCGTCCAGGTGCTCCGAAAACGTACCGCCCAGCGCGGCGTCCAACGCGACGATCAGCTCATCCACCAGGCGCTGCGCTTGTTCTGGATCCTGGACGGCCACCAACCGGATACGATGCGCCAGCTCCAGGGCCCGCCGCTCGCCCTCGTCACGGTCGTCGATCGGAACATCGATGTCCGAGTCGTCGACCAGGCAGTCGATTGTCGTCATACACCCGAGCTAAACACCCCGGACCGCCCACAAACGGGCAAACGCCCATTTTCTAAATCTTCGTGGCCCGGTGCAGGGCAACAACCCCACCGGTGAGATCGCGCCACCCGATCCGCGCCCACGGCCCCGAGCCCGCGATGCGGGCGGCGAGCCCCGCCTGGTCCGGCCAGGCGCGGATCGACTCGGCCAGATAGACGTACGCCTCCGGGTTGCTCGACACGCCGCGGGCCACGGTCGGCAGGCTCCGCATCAGGTACGACAGGTAGACGGTGCGGAACGCCGCATTGGTGGGGTGGCTGAACTCGCACACCACCAGGCGCCCGCCCGGCCGGGTGACCCGGCCCAGCTCCCGCAGCGCCGCGCCGGTGTCGACGACGTTGCGCAGGGCGAACGAGATCGTAACCGCGTCGAAGGTCGCGTCGGGAAACGGCAGCTTGAGCGCGTCACCGGCGACCAGCGGCACCGTCCGGCCGGCGCCCCGGCCGGCCCGCAGCATCCCGGTGGAGAGATCGGCACCCACCGCGTACGCGCCCGACCGGCCCAGCTCCTCGGTCGACACCCCGGTGCCCGCGCCGACGTCGAGGACCCGTTCCCCCGGGCGCAGCCCCAGCGCCGCCCGGGTGGCCCGGCGCCAGCCGCGGTCCTGCCCGAAAGAAAGCACCGTGTTGGTCAGGTCGTACCGCTCGGCCACGCCGTCGAACATCTCGGCGACCTCGTGCGGCTGCTTGTCCAGATCTGCGCGCGTCACGCTGCACACTCTGCCAGCTGCGCACACAGCAAGGGCGGGATGGTGACCCATCCCGCCCTGCCTCTTGCGTTATATATACGACCGCCATCGGTCGGGTCCGACCCCGCCGCCGACGGTCATGAGTCGTGGCGACGCTTCAGTGTTGCGGTGTTACGAAGGCAACGTAACCAGCGCGAACGCGTCGTACCAGAGACACACGCAGCTCGTTACCGAGGAGCAATCAGCCCCTCACCGCTTCGCCGAGGCGCACCTGGCCGATCGGCCGGTGACAACAGTCATCCGGCCCATCGACACCCCTCACTCCGGGGAGTCAGGCGCTCATTCGCGGGCTCAGGCAACAAACTTGCCTGGGCTTTCCGCCGCGCGGGTGGGCTCAGGAGACGTCGACGAGCGGGAGCTCGGTGCGGCCCGCGCCGCCGCCGGGCATCGCGATCGACGAGAAGTGCGAGACCACGCGCTCGTCCATCGGGTCGTCCGCCGCCGTCGCGTGCACGACGAGGTGCCGGTAGAGGGTGTCGCGCTGCGCCGGGGTGCGGCCCGCCGTGCGGATCATCCAGATCAGCTCGTGCAGGTTCGACCTGTGCCGGGCGCCCGCCGAGGAGATCACGTTCTCCTCGAGCATGATCGAGCCGAGGTCGTCGACGCCCAGGTGGAGCGAGAGCTGGCCGACGTCCTTGCCCGTGGTCAGCCAGGACGCCTGCAGATGCGCGACGTTGTCGAAGAAGATCCGGGAGACCGCGATGAAGCGCAGATATTCCATGGTGGTGGCCTGGGTGCGGCCCTTGAGGTGGTTGTTCTCCGCCTGGTATGTCCACGGGATGAACGCGCGGAAGCCGCCCACGCTGCCCTCGGCCTCGACGGCCGAGTCCACGTAGCCGTTCGCCACGGCGAGGTCCTGCACGTCGCGGATCATCCGGATGTGCTCGATGCGCTCGGCGTTCGTCTCGCCGGTGCCCATCATCATGGTGGCCGTGGAGCTGAGGCCGTTGCGGTGGGCGACGGTCATGACCTCGAGCCAGCGCGCGCCGGACTCCTTGAGCGGCGCGATCGCCTTGCGCGGCCGGTCGGGCAGCATCTCGGCGCCCGCGCCGGCGATGGAGTCGAGGCCGGCGGCCTTGATCCGCAGCACTGCCTCCTCGATGGAGACGCCGCTGACCTTGGCCATGTGCAGGATCTCGCTGGGGCCGATCGAGTGGATGGCCAGCTGCGGATAGGCCTGCTTGACCGAGGAGAAGAGATTTTCGTAATACTCCACGCCGTAGTCGGGGTGGTGGCCGCCCTGCAGCATCACCTGCGTCGCACCGAGCTCGACCGCCTCGCCGCAACGGTGCAGGATCTCCTCCATCGGGTGCGACCAGCCCTCGGCGTGCTTCGGCGCCCGGTAGAAGGCGCAGAACTTGCAGGCCGTGACGCACACGTTGGTGTAGTTGATGTTGCGATCGATCAGGTAGGTGACGATCCCGTCCGGATAGCGCCGGCGCCGGATCGCGTCGGCCGCCTCGCCGAGGGCGTGGAAGGGCGCTTCGGTGTAGAGCAGCAGCGCTTCCTCGGGCGTGATCCGCCCACCGTCGGCCCCGCGCTGCAGGATGCTGTCGATCTCCGGATTCGCCGTCACGTCCCGAAGCCTACGTCCCGCGTCCGGCGGTCGTCAGCGGCGCCGGTCACTGGTCCGCCGCTCGATCAGCACGCCGAGGCCGTCGAGCACCCGTTCCAGGCCGAACGCGTACGCATGCCCGGGCACGAAGGCGCCGCCCAGCTCGGCGCCCGCCGCGGCACCGACCCGCACGGCCGTCGGGTAGGTGTGCGGGTCGAAGACCTTGGCCAGCAGCGGGCCGTTCTCGGCCCACCACTCGTGGTCGCTGCGGGCGCTGCGCTCGGCCTCGGCCCGGGCGTCGGCGGCGGCGCGGGCCGAGGCCTGCACAAACCCGAGCAGGTACGTCAGAGCCGAGTCGGTTTCCACGTCGTCGAGGCCGGCGCCGTCGAAGGCCCGCAGCTCATGCTCGTATTTGGCCATCAGGCCGGGGCCCAGCGGCGGCCGGCTCCGCGAGAGGCCCGCCGCCCAGGGGTGCCGGTCGTAGAGCAGGCGATTCTCCTCGGCCACGGCCTCGAGCCGCTCGCGCCACGAGGCGTGCGCGGTGTCCTCCCGGGGCATCCGCAGGTAGACCGCGTCGAGCATGAGGTCGAGCAGCGCGGCCTTGTCCGGCACGTAGGTGTAGAGCGTCATCGGGACGACGCCCAGCTCCTGGGCGACCCGGCGCATGCTCACCGCGTCGATCCCCTCGTCGTCGGCGAGCGTGATGGCGGCATCGACCACCTGGGTGACGGTCAGGCCCTTCTTGCGCCCACGCCGGCTCGCCGGCTCGTCGAGCCAGAGCAGGTCGATGGTGCGTCGCGCCTCGGCCACAGGGTGGCACTCCTTTCTTGTACGGTGTATCTTATACGGCGTCCAACTAAGCGACCTGGGGGTCCCGTGCGAGTCTCGTCCTCTGCCGTCTCACTCACCGTCGACGACGTTCCCGCCTCGAGCAAGTTTCTCGCCACCCACTTCGGCTTCGTCGAGCGGATGGCGGCCGACGGATTCGCCTCCCTGGGGCGCGACGACGGCGCGGTGGACGTGGTCTTCCTCCGCCGGGGCCTCGAGGTGCTGCCCGAGCCGCTGCGCGACCAGCGGGCCACCGGCGTGATCGTGGCCTTCGTGGTGGAGGATCTCGAGGCCGAGCAGGAAAGGTTGCGCGCGGAGGGCGTGCCGATCACCGTCCCGCTGCGCGAGGAGCCCTGGGGCGAGCGCCTGTTCATGGTCGAGGATCCGAACGGCATCTCGTACGAGTTGGTCGAGTGGGCCGCCGCATGAGCCACGGGCGCGCTCACTCGTTAATCTCGACAGGTCGATCGGAAGCGGAGTCGCAGTGCTCGTCGTGCATGGGATGTGGATCGCCGGTGAGTCGGCGCCCGGGAGGCTCGCGCTCTGGGCCGAGGATCCCGAGCTCCCGCTGACCACCTCTTCCCGGGCTCGCCGCCGGCCGCATCCGTTCGCGGTGCCGGCCGGCGCGCTGGCCGCGGCGCTGACCGGCTCGTCGGACGACATCCGCGACGCGCTGGCCAAGGCCGCCGAGACAGAGCTGACCCTGCAACTGCCGGGGACGGCCAAGGGTCCGCTGCCGTCACCCGAGGCCGGCAGCGAGGCACCGGGCCGGGGGCTCCGGCTCGCGGCCTGGGAGACGCCGGTGCTGCTGCTGCCCGGCGAGCAGGCCCTGGTGGCGCTCGGCGCGCTCGCCGACCCGGATCCCGACGGGCCGTGGCAGGCGGCGGCCTCGCTGCGATATCTGTGTGTGCTCGCCGGGCACGCCTGCGACCTGGCCCGGCGCGGCCGGATGCTGCCGCAGCTGGTGATGGAGTCGGGCACGCCGGCCGGGCGGTGGCGGCCGGTGCTCACCGGCGCGGACGCGGCGAGCTATCGCGACTTCGCCGCGGCCATGCCCCCGGTCTCCCGCTCAGCCACTGCTGGCGGATCGGCAGATCCGCCGGTCGACCAGGAGAACGGCTCCGCCGGGAGCGTCGGGCGGACGTTGCGGGATGCGCTTGAGGTGCTCGTCGACGCCGCTGCCCGTGCGCTGATGCCCGAGCGGATGCTGGTGGGGATCCGGCCGGGGCCGAAGTCGGCGCTGGCCGAGCGGTGGCTCTTCTCCCTCACCGGCGCGGATCCCACGCTGCCGGGCGCGAAGGCCGCCGATGTCACCGAGCTGGCCAGGCCGCTGGTCGGCTGGCTGCGGTCGGCCCACGACGCCAACGGGCCGATCCGGGTGAGTTTCCGGCTGGCCGAGCCCGCGCCGGACACCGACGACTGGGCGCTGGATTTCGCCCTGCAGTCGGCCGACGATCCGAGCCTCTATCTGCCCGCCGGCGACCTCTGGTCCGGCGCCCGCATGCCGGGGCTGCCGGCCAATCCCGACGAGACACTGCTCGCCGGGCTCGGCCGCGCGGTCCGGTTGTTCCCCGCGTTGCACGAGGCGCTGATGGACGCCCGGCCGGCGGCCATGGCGCTGAACACCGGGGAGGCCCACGACTTCCTCCGGCAGGCCGCCCCGCTGTTGCAGGCCGCCGGCTTCGGCGTGCAGCTGCCGTCCTGGGCGGGGCGCAAGGCGGTCGGGCTCAAGCTGACCACCCGCACGCGCAGCAAGACGCCGTCGGGCAAGGCCGCCGCCGACTCCGGGTTCGGCCTCGAACAGCTGGTCGACTTCCGGATCGACCTGGTCATCGGCGACGGCACGGTCAGCGCGGAGGAGCTGGCCGAGCTGGCCCGGCTCAAGGTGCCGCTGGTCCGGGTCCGAGGGCAGTGGGTCGAGCTGGACGACCGTCAGCTCAAGGCGGCGCTGAAGGCCGTCGGCAGGCGCCGCGAGGGCGAGCTGACCGCGGGTGAGGTGCTGCAGCAGGTGGTCGACGGCGGCGAGGAGGATCTGCCGCTGGTCGAGGTGGACGCCGACGGGGCGCTCGGCGATCTGATCTCCGGGCAGGCGGCCGAGCGGCTCGCGCCGGTGCCGACCCCGGCGAGCTTCCAGGGGACGCTGCGGCCATATCAGGAACGGGGCCTGTCCTGGCTGCACTTCCTGGCCCGGCTCGGGCTGGGCGGCATCCTCGCCGACGACATGGGGCTCGGCAAGACGGCGCAGACGTTGTCGCTGTTGCTCGCCGAGCGGTCCAGCCCTGACGCTCCGGTCGCGCCGACGCTGCTCATCTGTCCCATGTCCCTGGTCAGCAACTGGCAGAAGGAAGCCGCACGGTTCGCGCCCTCGCTCCGGGTGCACGTTCATCACGGCGGAGCGCGCAAGCGAGACGAAGACTTCCGGTCGGTGGTCGCCGCGTCCGATCTCGTCATCACGACGTACGGCACCGCGTTGCGTGATCTGGCTGCGCTCCGCGAGGTCCACTGGGGACGCATCGCCTGTGACGAGGCGCAGGCCATCAAAAACAGCGGCACCCGGCAGGCCCAGGCCGTGCGAGCCATTCCGGCGCGGACCCGGCTGGCCCTGACCGGCACGCCGGTGGAAAATCACCTGGCCGAGCTGTGGTCCATCATGGAGTTCTGCAATCCGGGGCTGCTGGGTCCCGCGAAACGCTTCCGCCGGCGGTTCCAGGAGCCGATCGAGGTGCGCGGTGACGCGGATGCGACGGCCGCCCTCAAGCGTGCCACCGGCCCGTTCGTGCTGCGACGCCTCAAGACCGACAAGTCGATCATCTCCGACCTGCCGGAGAAGAACGAGATGAAGGTCTGGTGCACGCTCACCGCCGAGCAGGCGACGCTCTATCAGGCCGTGGTCGAGGACATGATGGCCGTCATCGACAACACCGAGGGCATCCAGCGGCGGGGCAACGTGATCGCGGCGATGACCAAGCTCAAGCAGGTCTGCAATCACCCCGCCCACCTGCTCAAGGACGGCTCCCGGCTGCCCGGCCGCTCGGGCAAGCTGGCCCGGCTCGAGGAGCTGACCGAGGAGATCATCGAGGACGGCGACAAGGCGCTGATCTTCACGCAGTATTCGGAGTTCGGGACGATGCTGCAGCCATACCTGGCGGCGCATCTGGACAGGCCGGTGCTCTGGCTCCACGGTGGACTGTCGAAGGCCCGGCGGGACGAGTTGGTCGACCGTTTCCAGAACGACACCGAGCCGATGCTGTTCCTGCTGTCGCTCAAGGCAGCCGGCACGGGCCTGAATCTCACGGCCGCCAACCACGTCATCCACGTGGACCGCTGGTGGAATCCGGCGGTCGAGGACCAGGCCACCGACCGGGCGTTCCGAATCGGACAGTCCCGCAACGTGCAGGTTCGCAAATTCATCTGCACCGGCACGCTCGAGGAGAAGATCGACGCGATGATCGAGCGCAAGAA
>NZ_QHHV01000294.1:0-9343 GCF_003947245.1 Actinoplanes sp. ATCC 53533
CACGCTTCTTCGAGAGGATCAGGCGGCCTTCCTTGTCCTCCTTGGTGAGGACGAGGGCTTCGATGTGGTCACCGACCGACACCACTTCCGCGGGGTCCACGTCGTGCTTGATCGACAACTCGCGCGAGGGGATGACGCCCTCGGTCTTGTAGCCGATGTCGAGCAGGACCTCGTCCCGATCGACCTTGACGACGGTGCCTTCGACAATGTCGCCGTCGTTGAAGTACTTGATGGTCTCGTCGATAGCTGCGAGGAATGCTTCCTCCGAGCCGAGATCGTCGACGGTGACCCTGTTGGCGCTCGAGGTGGCCTCGATGCTGCTCGTCATGTGGACTGTTGCTCCGAACGGATGGTGTCGTGGTGTCTCTCGCGCCCCGCGGAACTGACGGCGGACACAGCACGAACATCCGGTGATCACGACAACTGAGGTCAGATCAAGCGAGCAGAATCATGCTGGGACCGACGACTTGCGGAACCTGCTCCCTGCCGAGGCACACGATCCGCGAGTGCATCGACTAGCTTACCGTGCGCATTACCACAGGTTGCAAGGCCTCCTGATGACCGAGGCACATTGTTCCGGCGAAACCCGACGCGACGCTCGTTATGTGCCATTTTGAACGCTCAGCGAGCCGTCCGGCGGCCGCCGCGGCAAAGTGTCGTACGGTCCCCGTACCGTTTGGCCGTGATCGAAGCGCAACCAACCACCCACGCCGGCACCCTGCGCCGGGCGGTGACCGACGACGAGAGCCGGGTCGCCAGCCGGCACTGGTGGGACCTGGACGCCGACGACTACCAGGACGAGCACGGGTCGTTCCTGGGCGACGTGGACTTCATCTGGTGCCCGGAGGGCCTGCGCGAGGCTGACGCGCGACTGCTGGGCGAGGTGCGCGGCAAACGGATCCTGGAGCTGGGCGCGGGCGCCGCGGCCGGGGCCCGCTGGCTGGACGGACAGGGCGCCGACCCGGTCGCGCTGGATCTCTCGGCGGGCATGCTGCGGCACGCGAGCGAGGCGGCCACCCGTTCGGGGGTACGGGTGCCGCTGGTCCAGGCGGACGCCCTGGCGCTGCCGTTCGCGACGTCCTCGTTCGACGTGGTCTGCACGGCGTTCGGGGCGATCCCGTTCGTGGCGGACTCCGGCGCGGTGATGAGCGAGGTGGCCCGGGTGCTCAAGCCCGGGGGCAAGTGGGTGTTCTCACTCACACACCCGATGCGGTGGATCTTTCTCGACGAGCCGGGCGAGGACGGCCTGCTGGCGGTCCACCCCTACTTCGACCGCCGGCCGTACGTGGAACAGGACGCCGACGGCGTGCCGAGCTACGTCGAGCAGCACCGCACGATCGGCGACCGGATCCGCGAGTTGGTCGCGGCGGGATTCGTGCTGACCGACCTGATCGAGCCGGAATGGCCGGCGGGCCACGAGCAGATCTGGGGCCAGTGGAGCCCACTGCGCGGCAAGCTGTTCCCGGGCACCGCGATCTTCGTAAGCCACTTGCCGGCCTAGCCGGGTCGACGAGGGCCGTAACGGTGATCGGGCCGGCTCCGCACCAACGCTCAACGACATCGGCCTGTCGCGAGGCGGCCGGGACTCCGGTGGGGCGACGTGCTGGACCACGGAGACTTCCGGTCAGATCCGGAGCCCGCCGCATGATCGAATCACCGCTCCCCGACGAACTCGGGCCACGGCCCCCGGAAGGAGAAGGCGTCAGCCCTGCCGTCGCCACCCGACGCGGAATGCGGCGGCGAACGAGAGCCCCGGCAAGACTCCGCCGACAACCAGGGCCTTCGGAGGAGGGTGTGGAAACACCCGCACAGACGTGAGCCGCATGACGGGACGCCGGAGAAGCCACCCGCCACCACGGGAGCGTCGGGATGGGGAGTTGGGCCCGTCCCGGGCAGGAGAGGCTCTCTAGCGTCCACCAAGCCGGGGCGCGACAGCCAGTCGCGGTGGCGGCCGGTAGCGGCCATGGTCGGGCGGTGGCGGTCGGGACAGCCGGTGGTCGGGGGTCGGTGGCGGCAGCCGGTGATCGCGGTCGCAACAGCCGGCGATCGAGCCGGGACGGCCGATGGTCGGAGTCGGTGGCCGTCGCGACAACCGGCGATCGCAGTCGCAGCAGCCGGCGATCGAGCCGGGACGGCCGATGGTCGGAGTCGGTGGCGGTCGCAGCAGCCGGCGATCGCGATCGCGGCAGCCGGTGGTCGGAGTCGGGGCGGCCGGGGCGGCCGGTGATCGTGATCGGGGCAGCCGGTTGGTCAGAGTCGGTGGCCGTCGCGGCAGCCGGTGATCGCGGTCGGTGGTGCCGCCGGACGGGGACTGACGATCAGCCCGGGATGGGCCACCGTCCGGCGGCCTTGGCGCGGTCAGGCCGCCGCGGCGAGGCTGCTCACGTCCAGCAGGCCGCCCAAGAGGGCAACCGCGGCCGGCACGAGCCGGTAGTAGACCCAGGTGCCGCGCCGGTCGCTGTCGACCAGGCCGGCTTCGCGCAGGACCTTGAGGTGGTGGGAGATCGTCGGGCCGGTCAGCTTGAACGAGCCGGTGAGGTCGCAGACGCACACCTCGCCACCGCCCGCCGACGCGATCATCGACAGCAGCCGCAGCCGCACCGGATCACCCAGCGCCTTGAACATCGGCGCGAAGACACGCGCCTGGTCGGCGTCGAGCGGCCGGCGGACGACGGGCGCCCAAGCACTGGACGACGATGTCATCTCGGTCAGAGAACTCGGCATCAGCCCACCCTTGCAAACCGAAGCAAGTCTCGGATTCGAGCAACCGGCCGGCGACTGCACACGGCCAGCTGCCGGTAGCACAAAGCCAGAACGCGGTACGCAGCAACGGATTCCCCGTCGACCCGCCCGCCCAGACGTGCCGGTCCGCCCGCTACGGATTCCGAGGTGGACGGAGCAGCTGAAGCCGCTAAAGACATCGAGGATGCCCTCTAGATCCCCACGAACAGCACAAAGAGGCAAGCACACGGGCGAGAAACCCAACGCGAGAAATATGGCCTGAGTCACACATTCCCCGCAGCCCGCCGGAGGCCGACACGACTGACGTCTTCGACGAAGCAAGGAAGACGGGCGGGCGAGCGCTCTTCAAAAGGCGCAAGGCCGCGAAACAGCCAGGCCCGCGAAACACCCAGGCCCATAAGACATCCAGGCCCGCAAGACACCCAGACCCGCAAGACACCCAGACCGACGGTGACAGCAGAGACTGCGGCTCCTCACACACCGCCACCATGCGGGTGGAGACACCCGTCCAGGAGACGAGCCGCAGGAATGCGAGACCTGGGACTCACCCGATTCACCCGAACGCCCGAGATGCTTGATCAAGGCCTTGGCGCGGGGTGACAGCTGGAATTCTTGCGGCGGCTCGGTGGTCGGCCGCCGCTCGCACTAGGAACACCGCCGGGCACGGCAACCGAACGACCGTCGAAGAAGTAGCCGGGCGGTGCGGTCCGGGCACGAACTGCCGATCGGCACTGCCAGCGGTCCGCGCCGCCGGGCCAACGGGCAGGCCGGGCAGGCGGGCAGGCCGGGCAGGCCGGGCAGGCGGGCAGGCCGGGCAGGCGGGCAGGCGGGCAGGCGGGCAGGCCGGGCAGGCCGGGCAGGCGGGCAGGCGGGCAGGCGGGCAGGCCGGGCAGGCCGGGCAGGCCGGGGACTACGTGAATGSCSAACGTTACGCAGAAGCAGCGACCACGACGGGCTTGGGGGCGGGGATGACCCACGCAGGGATCAAGCCTGACCGCCCGGAGTGGGTTATCCCCGCCCCCAAGCCCACCATGCAACCAGAGCGGGCCCCGCCCCCGAGCCCACCATGCAACCAGAGCCGGCCCCACCCCAAGCCTCCACGCCGCCAGAGCGGGCCCCGCCCCGAGCCCTCCACGCGCCACCAGAGCAGGCTTACCCCGAGCCCCATGGCAACCAGAGCAGGTCCCGCCCCGAGCCCTTCCACGCCATCACAGCGGGCCCGATCCACGTCCGCCGTGAGTCCGTCATGCGATCAAGGCCCCGAAGCCCGCCGCGCAACCGTGCAGGGGTCAGTGATCGGCGCCGTTCCAGTCCTGGCCGGCGCCCACCGAGACTTCCAGGGGGACCGACAGTGGATAGGCTCCGCCCATCTCGCGGCGGACCAGTGCTTCCAGTGCTTCGCGCTCCCCCGGCGCCACGTCGAAGACCAGTTCGTCGTGGACCTGGAGGAGCATCCGGGAGGTGAGGCCTGCCGTGCGGATGGCTTCGTCGACGCGGAGCATTGCGATCTTGATGATGTCGGCCGCCGAGCCTTGGATCGGGGCGTTCAGGGCCATGCGTTCGGCCATTTCGCGGCGCTGGCGGTTGTCGCTGCTCAGGTCCGGTAGGTAGCGGCGGCGGCCGAGGATCGTGGCCGTGTAGCCGTCCTGGACCGCGCGGCGGACCACGGTGTGCAGGTAGTCGCGGACGCCGCCGAAGCGTTGGAAGTATTCCTCCATCAGGGTGCGGGCTTCGTCCGTCGAGATGGTGAGCTGGTTGGACAGGCCGAAGGCGCCCAGGCCGTACGCGAGGCCGTAGTTCATCGCCTTGATCTTGCGGCGCTGGTCGGGGACCACCTCGTCGACCGGGACGTGGAAGACCGAGGAGGCCGTGGCCGCGTGGAAGTCGGCGCCGGAGTTGAAGGCCGCGATCAGCGCCTCGTCGCCGGACAGGTGCGCCATGATGCGCATCTCGATCTGGCTGTAGTCGACGGTCATCAGCTGCTCGAAGCCCGCGCCGACCACGAACGCGCGGCGGATGCGCCGGCCTTCCTGGGTGCGGATCGGGATGTTCTGCAGGTTGGGGTCCGTTGAGGACAGCCGGCCGGTCGCGGCGACCGTCTGGTTGAAGGTCGTGTGGATGCGGCCGTCGTCGGAGACCGACTTGAGCAGGCCGTCCACTGTCGACTTCAGCTTGGCGACGTCGCGGTGGCGCAGCAGGTGCTCCAGGACCGGGTCACCGGTCTGCGCGAACAGGCTCTGCAGCGCGTCCGCGTCCGTCGTGTAGCCGGACTTGATCTTCTTGGTCTTGGGCAGGCCGCGCTCGGTGAACAGGATCTCCTGCAGCTGCTTGGGCGAGCCGAGGTTGAACTCGCGGCCGACCACCTCGTGCGCCGCCTGCTGCGCCGCCTTGACCTCCGCGGCGAAGTGCGACTCCAGCTCCGAGAGGTATTCGGTGTCGGCGGCGATGCCGACGTGCTCCATCTCGCCCAGCACGATCGCCAGCGGCTGCTCCACCTCGGCGAGCAGGCGCTGCGAGGCGCCGTCGTCGCGGGATAGCTCCTCGGTGATCGTGTCGGCCAGATCGAGCGTGGCGCGGGCGCGGAGCATGACGTTCTGCTCCGCTGTGCCCTCGTCGTCGCCCAGGCCCTCCAGGGTGAGCTGGCCGGTCTCTGGGGCGTCGACGCGCAGCTCGCGCTTGAGATAGCGCAGCGCCAGGTCGGTCAGGTCGTATGCCCGCTGATCTGGCTTGGCCAGGTAGGCCGCCAGGGCGGTGTCGACGCGGACGCCGGCCAGGGCCCAGCCGTGCGCGCGGAAGGCGAGCATGGCCGGCTTGGCCTCGTGGATGACCTTGGGCCGGGTCGGGTCGGCCAGCCACTCGGCGACCGCGCGCCCGTCGGCCTCGTCCAGCGCGGTCGGGTCGAACCACGCGGCCGGGCCGTCGCCGGTGGCGACCGCGATGCCGGTCAGCTCGCCGGTGCCGCGGCCGAACGTGCCGGTGACTGCCACGCCGACCGGGGCCTCGCGGGCGTGCTCGGCCAGCCAGCCGGCCACCTCGCCGGTGGCCAGCACCGCGCCCTCCAGGTCGAAGCCGGACTCCGCCTCGGGCTCGACAGCGTCAAGGTATGAATACAACCGCTCGCGCAGCACCCGGAACTCGAGCGCGTCGAAGACCTGGTGCACGGCCTCGCGGTCCCAGCCGTGCCACTGGACGTCCTCGGGGCGCACCGGCAGCTCGAGGTCGCAGACCAGGGCGTTGAGCTCGTAGTTGCGCATGACGTCGGCCAGGTGGGCGCGCAGGCTCTCACCGGCCTTGCCCTTGATCTCGTCGACGTGCGCGATGACGCCGTCGAGGCCGCCGTACTGATTGATCCACTTGGCCGCGGTCTTGTCGCCCACGCCGGGCACGCCGGACAGGTTGTCGCTGGAGTCGCCGACCAGGGCGGCCTTGTCGCGGTAGCGGCCCGGCGGGACGCCGTATTTGGTCTCGATGGCCTCGGGGGTCATCCGCCAGACCTCGGACACGCCCCGGACCGGGTAGAGGATCGTGACGTGCTCGCCGGCCAGCTGGAACGAGTCCCGGTCGCCGGTGGAGATGACGACCTCCATGCCGGCCTCGCGGGCCTGGCAGGCCAGCGTGCCGATCACGTCGTCGGCCTCGTAGCCGGGTTTCTCCACCACCTGGATGCGCAGCGCCTCGAGGATCTCCTTGATCAGGCTGACCTGGCCCAGGAACGGCTTCGGCGTCTCGGCGCGGCCGGCCTTGTAGTCGGCGTATTTCTCGGTGCGGAACGACACCCGGGAGACGTCGAAGGCGACCACGATGTGCGTGGGCTTCTCGTCTCGCAGCATGTTGATCAGCATCGAGGTGAAGCCGAACACGGCGTTGGTGTGCTGGCCCGTCTGCGTCGAGAAGTTGTCCGCCGGCAGCGCGTGGAAAGCGCGATAGGCCAGCGAGTGCCCATCGAGCAGCAGCAAGCGGGGGGTCTGTGCGTCGTCACTCACGTCGCTGAACTCTAGTCTCGCCGTACGACAAGAACGCCGACCGCCCCGCCTGCTTTATAGCACCTTGCTGAGGAATGCCTTGGTTCGTTCTTGCTGCGGATTGCCGATGACCTCGCGCGGCGGGCCCTGCTCGACCACGACGCCGCCGTCCATGAAGATCAGCGAGTCGCCCACCTCGCGGGCGAAGCCGATCTCGTGGGTCACCACGACCATGGTCATCCCGTCGCGGGCCAGGTCCTTCATCACGTCCAGCACCTCGCCGACGAGCTCCGGGTCGAGCGCGCTGGTGGGCTCGTCGAAGAGCATCAGCTTGGGGCGCATGGCCAGCGCCCGCGCGATCGCCACCCGCTGCTGCTGGCCGCCGGAGAGCTGACTCGGGTAGTTGTCCTTCTTCGTGCCCAGGCCGACCCGGTCGAGCAGCGCCGCCGCCCGGTCCCGGACCTCACCCTTGCCCTCCCGCTTGACCCGGCAGGGTGCCTCCATGACGTTCTGCAGCACCGTCATGTGCGGAAAGAGGTTGAACCGCTGGAACACCATGCCGATGGCCCGGCGCTGCGCGGCGACCTCCTTCTCCTTGAGCTCGTGCAGCTTGCCGCCGCGCTCGCGGTAGCCGATCAGGTCGCCGTCCACGAAGAGCCGGCCGGCGTTGATCTTCTCCAGGTGGTTGATGCAGCGCAGGAACGTCGACTTGCCCGAGCCGGAGGGGCCCAGCACGCAGCAGACCTCGCCGGACTTGACGACCAGGTCGATGCCCTTGAGCACCTCCAGCGAGCCGAAAGACTTGTGCACGTTGTCGGCGCGGACCATTTCGACGGCGTCCGGCCCCGGCGTGGGGTCGGCTGCTGCGGTCGTACCGTCGGGTTTTGTCATGCCTTGCCCCCCTCGGCAGCGGGCAGCGCGCCGCCCTGCTCGGCCGTCAGCCCGCTCAGCCGCATCCGGGCCCGCCCGGCCGTCCCGTAACCGCGGCTGAAGTGCCTTTCCACGAAGAACTGCACGACCATCAGCACGCTGCAAATGATCAGATACCACAGGCACGCCGCGATCAGCACGGGCAGCACGATGAACGTCCGCGAACTGATCGCCTGCAGCTGGAAGAAGAGCTCGAACGTCACGGGCACGAACGCCACCAGCGACGTGTCCTTGACCATCGCGATGGTCTCGTTGCCGGTCGGCGGGACGATCACCCGCATCGCCTGCGGCAGCACGATGCGCCGCAGCACCTGACCGCGCGACAGGCCCAGCGCCGACGCCGCCTCGGACTGGCCCTCGTCCACGGACTGGATGCCGGCCCGGACGATCTCGGCCATGTACGCCGCCTCGGACAGCCCCAGCGCCAGCACGCCGGCCAGGAAGCCGGACAGCAGGTCGGTGGCCTTGATGCTGTAGAACTGCGCGTTCAGGTCGTGGATGCCGAACAGGTTGCCGATCTGCCGGTCGAACGGCAGGCCGAAGCCGATCCGCTCCCACAGGATGCCCAGGTTGCCGAAGAGGATCGCCAGCACCAGCCGGGGCACCGCCCGGAACACCCAGGTGTAGACGAACGCGACACTGGACAGGATCGGGTTGGTCGACAGCCGCATGACCGCCACGACGACGCCCAGCCCGACGCCGATGACCATCGCCAGCACCGTCAGCAGGAGCGTGCCGCGCAGGCCCTCCAGCACCGGGCCGGTGAACATGGCACCGCGCTTGCCCTCGCCCATGCTGACGAAGATGAAGTGCCAGTTGAACCGCTCGTTGGTGAAGATCAGGTGGAGGAACATGGCGGTGAGCACCGCCAGGACCGCGATCGCCACCCAGCGCCCGGGGTGCCGGACGGGCACGGCCTTGATGGCCTCAGGTCGTGCCCGTCCGGACTGTGTCTCCGTCGTCATTGCGCGGGTCAGGAGACCTGCGGGTTGACAGCCGGGTCGGTGATGCCGCCGGCCTCGACGCCCCACTTGGTGAGGATCGTCTTGTACGTGCCGTCGGCGATCAGCGCCTCCAGCGCCAGCTCGATCGCGCTGCCGAAGTCGGTCTGCGCCTTCGGCAGGACATAGCCGTACGGCGCCGAGTCGTAGATGTCGCCGAGCAGGGCCAGCTGGCCGTTGGTCTGCTTCACCGCGTACGCGCCGACCGGCGAGTCCGCCAGCATGGCCTCGTCCTTGCCCGAGACGACCGCGTTGGTGGCGTCGCTCTGGGCCTGGTACTGGTCGATCGTGATCTTCGCCTTGCCGGCGTCGGTGCACTTCTTCGACCGCGCGGTGATGTCGTCGAGCTGCACCGTGCCGACCTGCACGGCGACCTTCTTGCCGCAGGCGTCGTCCGGGTTGATCGTCGCGCCGGCCTTGGCCGCCCACTGCGTGCCCGCGGAGAAGTAGGAGACCATGGTGGCCTCCTTCTCCCGCTCGGCGTTGACGGTGAACGACGAGACGCCGACGTTGTACTTACCCGAGGTCACGCCCGGGATGATCGCGTCGAACTTCGCCGACTGCCACTCCGTGGTCAGGCCCAGCTTCTGCGCGACCGCGTTGAACAGGTCGACGTCGAAACCGATGATCGTCTTACCGTCGGCGTCCAGGTACTCGTTCGGCGCGTACGAGGAGTCCGTACCGATGGTGAGCTTGCCGGCCGCCTTG
>NZ_QHHV01000295.1:0-49191 GCF_003947245.1 Actinoplanes sp. ATCC 53533
GGCGTCGGTCGGTTGGTGGGTGGAGAAGGCGCCGGCCGATTGGTGGGTGGAGGGGGCGTTGGCCCGCTGGTAGGCGGCGAGGGTGCCCGCCGCGCCGCCCAGTTGGGCGGCGAGCCGGTGTTCGTCGACCTCGGCCAGTCGGCGCCGGGCGCTGTCGAGGCCGGCCAGCCAGCCTGCGGCGATCAGGCCGAAGGTCGTGGGCAGCGCCTGCTGCAGCAGGGTGCGCCCGGCCACGACGGTGCCCCGGTGCCGGTCGGCGAGCCCGGCGGCCAGGCCGGCCGCCGCGCTCAGGTCGGCCAGCAGCGGCACGAGCGCGCGGCGGGCGACCAGCATCGCGGCGGTGTCCACGATGTCCTGGCTGGTCGCGCCCCGGTGCACCAAGGGCGCCGCCGACTCGGGCACGGCCGCCCGCAGCCGCTTGAGTAGCGGCACCACCGGGTTGCCGGTCTCGGCCGCCTCGGCGCCCAGCTCCGCGGGGTCCACCTCCAGCCGGGCGCAGGCGGCGGTGACCGCCTCGGCGTCGGCGGCGGAGGCGATCCCGCACCGGGCGGCCGCGCGGGCCAGCGCGGCCTCGGCGTCGAGCATCGCCCGCACCCACGCCGCGTCATCGACGGCCGCCCGGACATCCCCGGCCGCGAGCACCCCGTCGAACAATCCGCCCGCAGGCCGGTCGCCCGCAGGCGGTCCGCCGTCGGGTGGGCTTGCTGGAGGTAGGGCAGTCGGCAGCGGGCCGGGCGGGCCTACCGTGTCGTCAGATGGTGAAGAAGACGGTCTCATCGGGCCCCTGCAAGGTGACGTCGAAGCGGTAGCCGTCGGAGGACTTCTCCGCGATCAGCGTGCCGCGGCGTTCGGCCGGCACCCGGGCGAGGATCGGGTCCGCCTCGTTCGCGGCCGGTTCGTCGCCGAAGTAGATCCGGGTCACCACCCGGTGCAGCAGGCCGCGGGCCAGCACCGTCACGTCGATGTGCGGCGCCTGGTCCTCGACCACGCCCGGCTTGACGGTGCGGATGGCGTACCGGCCGTTGTCGTCGGTGGGGCAGCGGCCCAGGCCGCGGAAGCCGGGTGCGTGGAAGCGGCCGGCGGGGTCGGGCTGCCAGGTCTCCACCAGGGCGTCGGGGATCACCGCGCCGGCACCGTCGCGGATCTCGCCGCGGAGCCATACCGCGCCGGGCGCGTCGGCCGCGACCACGTGCGGGCCCTCGTCCCAGGTGAGCCCGATCGACAGGTACGGCCCGACGGTCTGCGACGGCGTGCCGGGGGCGGTCATCGGGTCTCCATCGGTGTCGCGGCCGCGCCGGTCAGCACGATGTCGAAGCGGAAGCCCAGCGCCCACGACTCGACGGTGGCGGACAGATCGAAGCCGGCGACCAGGCGGTCGCGGGCGAACTCCGGCACCGAGTTGTAGATCGGGTCGTAGGCGAACAGCGGGTCGTCCGGGAAGTACATCTGGGTGACCAGGCGCTGGGTGAACGCCAGGCCGAACAGCGAGAAGTGGATGTGCGCGGGCCGCCATGCGTTCGGGTGGTTGCCCCACGGGTAGGCGCCCGGCTTGACCGTCACGAAGCGGTAGTTGCCCTGCGCGTCGGTCATCGTCCG
This sequence comes from Actinoplanes sp. ATCC 53533, assembly GCF_003947245.1. Lineage (NCBI taxonomy): Bacteria > Bacillati > Actinomycetota > Actinomycetes > Micromonosporales > Micromonosporaceae > Actinoplanes > Actinoplanes sp. ATCC 53533. Next base: position 1,597 of record NZ_QHHV01000295.1, read on the forward strand.
GCCCACGCCGGTGAAGTGCGGATCCAGCGGGGCGTCGTGCCGGTCCCACTTGTGCAGGTAGCGGCCGGCCGCGTTGGCCTGCCACACCTCCAGCAGGGCGTCCGGCACCGCCCGGCCGTCGGCGTCGCGGACCTGGCCGTGCACCACGATCCGCTGGCCCTGCGCCTCGCCCTTGCCGTCCAGGGTCAGGTCGGCGTCGGCGGCGGCGACCGGGCCCTCGCCCAGCACCGGCCCGGTCAGCTCGGTGAGGCTGTGCGGCAGCAGGATCGGCGTCTGCTGCGGGGCCCGCAGGATCGTCGACTTGTAGCCGGGCGACAGCAGCGGTGGGTGGGCGGTCATGCGGTCTTCTCCTTCGTTGCGGTCAGCGCGCGCAGGGTGGACAGTTCGTGCTCGCTCGGCGGTTCGGTGGTCGTCACCCCGTCGGCGATCCGCAGCTTCCAGCCGGTGGCCGCGACGGCCTGCTCGGCGGTGACCCCGGGGTGCAGCCGGGTCAGGGTCAGCTCCCGGTCGTCCGGGTCCGGTTCCAGCACGCCCAGGTCGGTGATGACCAGCACCGGGCCGCGGCCGCGCAGGCCCAGCCGTTCCCGGTCGCCGGGCCCGCTGCCGTGGCCGACCGAGGTGACGAAGTCGACCCGGTCGACGAACGTGCGGGGGCTCTGCCGCACCACCACGATGACCTCGCCGCACGACGCCGCGATCTCGGGGGCGCCGCCCGCGCCGGGCAGCCGCACCGTGGGGTCGGCGTAGTCGGCGCCGATCACCGTGGTGTTGATGTTGCCGTGCCGGTCGAGCTGCGCGGCGCCGAGGAAGCCGACGCCGATCCGGCCGGGCTGCAGCCAGTAGTTGAACATCTCCGGGACGCTGACCACCGCGTCGGCGGTCGCCGCGAGCACCCCGTCGCCGATGGACAGCGGCAGCCGGTCCGGCTTGGCGCCGATCGTGCCGGACTCGTAGACCAGGACCAGGTCCGGGGCGTGGGTGCGGCGGGCCAGGTTGGCGGCGGTGCTGGGCAGGCCGATGCCGACGAAGCAGCGGGTGTCGCCCCGCAGCGCCCGCGCGGCCGCGACGGTCATCATCTCGTCGGCGGTCCAGGTCATGCGAGGACTGGTCGAGGTCATGCGAGGACTCCCGTCAGCCACTCCTGAAATGCTGCCCGATCCCGGCTGATCTTGTCCCACACCTGGTAGTACTCGTTGTCGCGGTCGCTGTAGCCCATCGCGTACGAGGGATGCGCGCCGCCGGGCACGTGCGCGACCCGGGTGACCGCCCAGCCGGGCAGCACGACCGCCCCGGGCACCGGGGTCAGCTCGTCCACCACCTCCTCGACGGTGACCAGCGACCGGGCCGAGGCGAGCACGACCTCCTTGTGGACGCCGGTGATGCCCCAGAACTGCACGTTGCCGGCCCGGTCGGCGCGCTGGGCGTGCACGATGCCGACGTCCGGGTTCAGCGCGGGCACGGCGGTCAGCGTCTCCCCGGTGAACGGGCAGGTGATCGGCGCGATGGTGGCAGTGTGCGCGGGCAGGTCGGTGCCGAGGTAGCCGCGCAGGACGGCGAACGGCAGCCCGGAGGCGCCGGCGACGTACCGGTTGGCCATCCCGGCGTGGCTGTGCTCCTCGATCTCCAGCGGCGCGGGCCAGGCGTGCTGCACCGCGTCGCGGAAGCGGTGCAGCGAGCCGACGCCGGGGTTGCCGGCCCAGGAGAAGACCAGCTTGGCCGCGCAGCCCGCCCCGATGAGCTGGTCGTAGACGATGTCCGGGGTCATCCGCACCAGGGTCAGCCCGCGCCGGCCCTGCCGGATGATCTCGTGGCCGGCGGCGACCGGGATCAGGTGGGTGAAGCCCTCCAGCGCGACGGTGTCGCCGTCGTGCACCAGCTCGGCGACCGCGTCGGCGAGCGGGACGATCCGGGCGCTCACCAGGGCAGCCCGACGTAGTTCTCGGCCAGGGTGGTCGACGCGGCGGTGGAGCTGGTCACGTATTCCAGCTCGGCGAGCCGCACCCGGTGGCCGAAGTCGTCCTCGCCCTCGTGCCGGTGCAGCGTCGTGGTCATCCAGTTGGAGAAGCGCTGCGCCTGCCAGACCCGCTTGAGGCAGGTCCGGGAGTAGCTGTCCAGCAGCTCGTCCGTCTTCTCCCGGTAGTGCGCGGCAAGAGCCTCGGCCAGCACCCGGACGTCGGCGATCGCCAGGTTCATGCCCTTGGCGCCGGTCGGCGGCACGATGTGCGCCGCGTCCCCGGCCAGGAAGAGCCGGTCGTGGCGCATCGGCTCGACGGCGAAGCTGCGCATCGCGGTCACCCCGCGCTCCAGCACCTCGCCCTCCTTGATCGGCAGGTCGAGCCGGGTGCGCAGCTCGTCGAAGATCCGGGTGTCGGGCCAGTCGGCCAGGTCGGTGTCGCGCGGCACCTGCAGGTAGAGCCGGACGATGTCCGGGGTCCGCATGCTGTGCAGGGCGAAGCCGCGCTCGTGGTAGGCGTAGACCAGCTCGTCGGCGGCGGCGGGCGCGCGGGCCAGGATGCCGAGCCAGGCGTACGGATGCACCCGCTCGGCGGTCCGCAGCGCGCCCTCGGGCAGCGCGAGGCGGGACACGCCGTGCGAGCCGTCGCAGCCGGCCACGAAGTCGCACTCGAGGCGTTCCTTGACGCCGTCGCGCTGGTATTCCAGCACGGTGCCGTCGACGGCGGTGACCTCCGCCTCGAAGTGCAGCGGGAGGTCGTCGGCGAGCCGGGCGGCGATGAGGTCCTTGACGACCTCCTGCTGACCGTAGACGGTGATGGTCTTGCCGGTCAGCGCCGCCAGATCGATCCGGTGACCCTCGCCGCCGAAGCGCAGCTCGATGCCGCTGTGCACCATGCCCTCGCGGCGCATCCGCCCGCCCACGCCGAGCTCGTCGAGCAGCTGGGTGGTGCCGTGTTCGAGGACCCCCGCACGAACCCTGCTCTCCACATAGGATCGGGATCGGCGTTCGAGGACCACCGAGTCGATCCCGGCCCGGTGCAGCAGCCGGGCCAGGACGAGCCCGGCCGGACCGGCCCCCACGATGCCAACCTGTGTGCGCATTCCCGACCTCCGGATCGATGTTGGTCGTTGACGTGAGCCAGACCACACCATACGTTCTTCATAAGAACGTACGTGCGTAGTGCGCACAAACACAACCCACTGGAGGTCTGAAAATGCGTCGGTTCATCGCGGGGCTCGCCCTGCTCGCCCTGGTCGGAGCCGGAGCGGGCTGCGGATCCTCGGCCGATTCGGGTTCCACCACCACCGACGGCGGCGTCGACAAAGTGAAGGTCGGGGTGATCCCCATCGTCGACGTCGCGCCCATATATCTCGGGCAGAAACAGGGATTCTTCGCCAATCGCAAGATCGAGCTGACCATGGAGAGCGGCCAGGGCGGCGCGGCCATCGTGCCCGGCGTGGTCAGCGGCCAGTTCCAGTTCGGCTTCAGCAACATCACCTCGCTGCTCATCGCGCAGACCAAGAACGTGCCGATCAAGGTGGTCGCCAACGGCGTCGCCTCGACCGGAGTGGCCGGCAAGGACTTCGGCGGCGTGGTCGTCAGCAAGGCCAGCACGATCACCAAGGCCGCCGACCTGGCCGGCAAGAAGGTCGCGGTGAACACGCTGAAGAACATCGGCGACACCGTCGTGCGGGAGTCCGTGCGCAAGGCCGGCGGCGACCCGAGCGGGATCAACTTCGTCGAGATGCCGTTCGCCAACATGCCCGCCGCCCTCGACAACGGCCAGGTCGACGCCGCGTTCGTGGTCGAGCCGATCCTGTCGACGGTGACCGGCGCGGGCGGCCGGGTCGTCGCGTGGTGCTACGCCGACCCGGCGCCGAACCTGACCGTGGCCGCGTACTTCGCCTCCACCAAGCTCATCGCCGACGATCCGGATCTGGTCAAGCGGTTCACCGAGGCGATGAAGGAGTCGCTGGCCTACGCCGACGGACACCCCGACGAGGTACGCGCGATCCTCGCCTCGTACACCAAGATCGACCCGACGGTGCGCGAGGCGCTGACCCTGCCCAAGTGGCCCACCGAGATCAACCGGGCGTCCGTCGAGACGCTCAGCAAGCTGGGCGCGCAGGACGGCATCTTCGGCAGTGCCACGCCCGACCTGGCTAAGATCCTGCCGTGACCGCGGTCGGCGCGGCAGGGCCGCGGACGATACCGGGAGGCCGGGCGCTGCTCGGCCTCTCCGGCCTGGCCGGCCTGCTCGTGCTGGTGGAAGTGCTGCCCCGCGCCGGAATCGTGGCGGAGAGCTACCTGCCGCCGACGAGCCGGATCCTGGCCGCCCTCGCCGGCGAGGCGGTCACCGCCGCGTTCTGGGTGGCGGTCGCGGACACCCTGACCGCGTGGGCGATCGGCCTGGCCATCGCGGTGGCGGCCGGGGTGACCGTCGGCGTCCTGATCGGCGCGGTGTCCGTGCTGCGCGCGGTCACCGCCTCGACGGTGGAGTTCCTGCGGCCGATCCCGTCGGTCGCGCTGATCCCGCTCGCGGTCCTGCTCTACGGCTCGGACCTGGGCTCGACCCTGCTGCTGGTGGTCTACGCGGCCTTCTGGCAGGTGCTGGTCCAGGTCCTGTACGGCGTCGCCGACGTCGACCCGGTCGCCGACGAGACCGCCCGCAGCTTCCGCTTCACCGCTTGGGCCAGGATCCGGCACGTGCTCTGGCCGACCGCGCTGCCGTACGTCTTCACCGGCGTGCGGCTGGCCGCGTCGGTGGCGCTGGTGCTGGCGGTCACCACCGAACTGGTCATCGGCGCGCCGGGCCTGGGCGCGGTCATCGCGGTCGCCCAGAGCTCGAACGCCATCCCCACCATGTACGCCCTCATCGTGGTCACCGGCCTGCTCGGCGTCGCCATCAACCTGGCCGCCCGCCGCGCCGAGCGCCACTTCCTGGCCTGGCACCAGTCCGTCCGGGGCGAGGTGGCCTCATGATCAAGCGACTGCTGCTGGTGCTCGGGCTTCCGGTCGTGCTCTTCGTGACCTGGTGGGCCGCCAGCGCGAACAGCGAGAACTTCTACGCGCCCCCGCTGCGGCAGATCCTGGCCGCGTTCGCCGACACCTGGACCCCCGAGCGGCTGCGCGCCGACGTGCTGCCCAGCCTGGCCCGGCTCGGCGCCGGCTACCTGCTGGCGGCGCTGATCGGCGTCGCCGCCGGGGTCGCGATCGGTGCCAGCCCGCGGCTGCGCACGGCGGCCGAGCCGGTGCTGGAGTTCTTCCGGGCCATCCCGCCGCCCGTGCTGGTCCCGGTCATCATGCTGTTCGCCGGGATCGGCAACAGCATGAAGGTCATCGTGATCGTGTCCGGCTGCGTCTGGCCGGTCCTGCTCAACACGGTCGAGGGCGTCCGGGCCACCGACGGCGTGCTGTCCGACACCACCCGCGCGTACGGGATCACCGGCCCGGCCCGGCTGCGGTATCTGCTGCTGCCCGCGGCGTCCCCGCAGATCGTCGCGGGGCTGCGGCAGGCCCTGTCCATCGCGATCATCCTGATGGTGATCAGCGAGATGTTCGCCGCCAGCAACGGCCTGGGCTTCACCATCGTGCAGTTCCAGCGCAGCTTCGCCATTCCGGAGATGTGGAGCGGCATCATCCTGCTCGGGCTGCTGGGCTTCGGGCTGTCCGAGCTGTTCCGGCTCGCCGAGCGCTCCGTGCTGGCCTGGTACCACGGCCTGCGCGACGCCCAGCGGCGCTCCTGAGGAAGGAAACGACGATGCTCGAGGTCAAGGGCCTGCGCAAGGTCTATCGCTCCGGCAGCCGCGAGGTGGAGGCGCTGCGCGACCTGACGTTCACCGTCGCGGCGGGGGAGCTGGTCTGCCTGGTCGGCCCGTCCGGCTGCGGCAAGACCACGCTGCTGCGCTGCGTCGCCGGGCTGCTCGACCCGACCGGCGGCACGGTCACGGTCGACGGCACCCCGGTCGCCGGCCCGCCGCCGGGCATGGCGGTCGTCTTCCAGGAGTACGGCCGCAGCCTCTTCCCGTGGATGAGCGTGCGCGACAACGTCGAGCTGCCGCTGCGGCAGAAGAAGCTGCCCAAGGCGCGCCGGCGGGAGCTGGTCGCCGAGGCGCTGAGCGCGGTCGGGCTGGACGGCACCGAGTCCGCGTACCCCTGGCAGTTGTCCGGTGGCATGCAGCAGCGCGTCGCGATCGCCCGGGCCGTGGCCTACGAGCCCACGACCCTATTGATGGACGAGCCGTTCGCCGCCGTCGACGCGCAGACGCGCGCGGACCTGGAGGACCTGGTCCGCGCGCTGTGGCAGCGGCTCGGGGTGACCATCCTGTTCGTCACGCACGACATCGACGAGGCGGTGTATCTGGGCCAGCGCGTGCTGATGCTCTCCGCCTCGCCGACCGTCGTGCAGGACGAGCTGACCGTGGACCTGCCCGCCGAGCGCGACCAGCTGCACACCCGGGCCGATCCGCGGTTCACCGCGCAAAGGACCCGGGTCTACGAGCAGATCCAGCTGGCGAAGCTCAGAAGGGGAAATGCTTCGGGCGCTGCTGGAGAGTTATCCAGCGCAGATCGGTGAACGCCTCGACCCCGGCCCGGCCGCCGAACCGGCCGTAGCCGGAGTCGCCGACCCCGCCGAACGGCGCGGTCGGGTCGTCGTCCACGGACTGGTCGTTGACGTGCGCGATGCCGGTGCGCAGCCGCCGGGCGACGGCGAAACCGCGGTTCAGGTCCTGGGTGAGCACGCCGGTGGTGAGCCCGTACGGGCTGTCGTTGGCGACCGCGATCGCCTGCTCCTCGTCGGCCACGCTCAGCACGGTGGCCACCGGGCCGAAGATCTCCTCGGTGTGGATGCGCATCTCCGGCGTCACGCCCGCGAGCACCGTCGCCGGGTAGTGCGCGCCGTCGGGCGTACCGCCGCCGATGAGCACCCGGGCACCACCGGTGACCGCCTGGTCGACCAGGCCGGCCACCCGCTCGGCCGCGCCGGCGTTGATCAGCGGCCCGATCACGGTGTGCGGGTCGGCGGGGTCGCCGGCGGGCAGCCCCTTGGCCTTCTCGGCGAGCCGGGCGCCGAACTCCTCGGCGAGGGAGTGGTGCACGATCACCCGGTCCGCGGACATGCAGATCTGCCCGGAGTTCATGTACGCGCCGAAGGCGACCGCGTTCACGGCGTATTCCAGGTCGGCGTCGTCGAGCACCAGCACCGAGTTCTTCCCGCCCAGCTCCAGCACCGCCGGGGTGAGGTGGCGGGCGGCGAGCTCGCCGATGCGCCGGCCGACGCCGGTGGAGCCGGTGAAGTTGACCCGGCGCACCCGCCGGTCGCCGATCAGCGCCTCGGCGACGGCCGCCGCGTCGGCCCGGTCGTTGGTGAGCACGTTGAGCGCGCCCGGCGGCAGCCCGGCGTCCCGCAGCAGGTCGGCCACGAACAGGGCGCAGGCCAGGGGCGCGTCCTCGCTGGCCTTGAGCACCACGGTGTTGCCGACGGCCAGCGGCGTGGCGACCGCGCGGACACCCAGGATGAGCGGGGCGTTCCACGGCGCGAACGCGGCGACCACGCCGGCCGGCTGGCGGATGGCCAGCGACAGCGCGCTCGGGTCGGCGCCGGCCAGCACCTCGCCGACCGGCAGCGTGGTCGACGCGGCGGCCTCGCGGAACACGCTCGCGGCGAAGCCGGCGTTGAACATCGACCAGCCGAACGTGCCGCCGGTCTCGGCGGCCATCAGCGTGGCGGCGTCCTTGGCCCGCTCCTCGAGCAGGTCGGCGGCCCGGTTCAGGATCCGCCGGCGCTCGGTCGGCGGGGTGGCGGACCAGCCGGCGAAGGCCGCGTCGGCGGCGTCGACGGCCCGGCCGACGTCGGCCGGGCCGGCCGCGGCCACCCGGGCGACGACGCCGCCGGTGTGCGGGTTGAGATCGTCGGTGGTGCGCCCGTCCGCGGCGGCCACCTCCTCGCCGCCGATGAGCAGACTTCTGGTCTGGGTCACGCGCCACCTCCCGGGAAGTGTTCGGCATACGAACATTTGTTCGTCGCGAAACATGCGGGAAACGCTAACACCGATCAGCCCTTTACGGCACCCGCCGTCATACCGGCCACGATCTGCCGGTTGAAGGCCAGGAACATGATCAGCGGCGGGATCGTGATCAGCAGAATGTCCATGAAAAGCAGGTTGTACTGGGTGTTGAACTGGCTGTTGAAGTTGTAGAGAGTCAGCTGCACGGTCGCGTTCTGCTCGCCGGGCAGGAAGTACAGCGGGTTGACGAAGTCGTTGTAGACGAAGACCGACTGCACCAGCACGACCGTGACGATGACCGGGCGCAGCAGCGGGAAGATGACCCGGAAGAAGAGCCGGACCGGGCCGGCGCCGTCGATGACCGCGGCCTCGTCCAGCTCCCGGGGGATCGAGGCGATGAACGCCTGGAACAGCAGCACGCAGAAGGCCAGCCCGAACGCCACCTCGACCAGGATCAGGCCGGGCATCGTGCGGAACAGGCCGAGGCGCTGCAGCACCCAGATGGTCGGCACCACCGCCGGCGGGATGATCAGCCCGGAGAGCACCAGGAAGTTGACGAAGCCGTTCCACCGGCTGCGCCGGCGCTGCAGCACGTAGGCGACCATCGCCGAGGTGACCGCCATGATGGCCACGCTGGCCACGGTCAGGATGGTGCTGTTGATGTAGGCGATGATCAGCAGGTAGTCGCGGGCCTGCACCACATCGACGAAGTTCTGCACGAACTGCGTGTTCCGCGGCCAGGAGAAGTCGAACTCCGCCGCCTGCCGGCGGTCCTTGACCGCGGTCAGCAGGATGAAGACGAACGGCACCACGAAGACGACCAGTGACGCCAGGATCGCGACGGCGCTGAGCAGGTAGTTCGGGCGTGGCCTGCGGTGCGGCACGGTGCTCACAGGTCGACCTCCTTACGGTTGAGCAGCCGGGACAGCGGGAACACGATCGCCGTCACGACCAGGAACAGCACGACGTTGCCCGCGGTCGACAGGCCGTAGAAGCCGGCCTGGTACTGCTTGTAGATCACCGAGGCGATGACGTCGGAGGTGAAGCCCGGCCCGCCGCGGGTCATGGCCCAGATCAGGTCGAACGAGCGCAGGCCGCCGATCAGCGACAGTAGGATCACGGTGACCGTGGCCGGGCGGGCCAGCGGCAGGATGATCCGCCGGAAGGTGTCCCAGGCCCCCGCGCCGTCGACCTTGGCGGCCTCGAAGTACTCGCCCGGGATGCTCACGATGCCCGCGATGTAGATGACCGTGGCCAGCCCGACGCCCTTCCAGACGTCGACCAGGGCCACCGACAGCAGCGCGTACCTCGGGTCGGTCAGCCAGGCCGGGCCGTCGATGCCGACCACCGCGAGCGCGTCGTTGATCAGGCCCTGCTCCGGGTTCATCAGCACGGTGAAGGTCAGGCCGACGCCGATGGTGCTGACCAGGACGGGGAAGAACACCACCGAGCGCAGGAAGCCGCGCCCGACGATCCGCGAGGTGAGCAGGATCGCCAGCAGCATGCCGAGCACGACCTTGGCGGCGGAGGTGACCGCCGCGTAGATCAGCGTGTGGGTCAGGCCGGAGACGAGCGCCGGCTCGCGGAAGAACGTGACGTAGTTGTCGAAGCCGATGAACTGCGAATCGAAGATCGTCCAGCGGGTCAGGCTGAAATAGAACGCGGTGATGGTCGGGATGATGAACAGCAGGCCGTAGATCACCGCCGCGGGCAGATAGAACCAGTACGGGTACGGGCTGCGCGCCCGGCCGGCCGGGCCCGGCCCGGCGGTGGCCCGTTCGCGGGCCGGTTTCCGGCCGATGGTTGTCGTCGCCACCGGGTCCTACCAGCCCTCGAGCCCGAGCTGCTGGGCCTGCTTCCGCACATCCTTGTCGTAGAGCGCGGCGCCGTCGGCCGCCGTGCGGATGCCGGAGCCCACCTCCACGGTGATCTGCTCCAGCGCCGGGCCCTTGATCGGCGACACGAACTCCAGCGCCAGGCTGGAGCCGCCGTCCCGGTCGAGGTACGGCTGGGAGTCCTTGGCCACCTGGGTGACGTCGGCCGGCAGCGCGCAGCCCTCGACCGCGTACGGGCCGACCGGGGTGCTCGCGGCGCCCGTCGAGGCGCAGCCGGCGGGGCTGGCGATGAAGGCGAGGAACTTCCTGGCCGCGTCCAGCTTGGCGCCCTCGGTCGAGGTGGGGATGTAGACCCCGGCCGGGGACCACACGGTCAGGCCGTTGCGGGCCGCGTCGTCGCTCGGGATGGCGAACAGGCCGACGTCCTTGGCCTGCTCCGGATAGTTGGCGACGATGGTGCTGATCGCCGAGGAGAGCATCGGGTAGTGCGCGCCCTCGCCCTTGGCCAGCTTCTTCAGCCCGTCGTCGAACTTGGCCGACGCGAAGTCCTTGTTCAGGTAGCCGGCGTCGTGCACCTCCTGCAGGTGCTGGAAGCCCTTGAGCGCGGCCGGGGACGTGGCGTACTTGGCCTGGTTCTTCGTGTACTTCTCGGCGAAGTCCGGCTCGGCCGCCGTGACGTTGTGGAAGTCGCCCAGCACGAACAGCTGCGAGGTCCAGGTGTCCTGGTAGGTCTGGATCACCGGGGCGATCCCGGCCGCCTTGATCTTGGCGTTGTTCGCCATGAACTCGGCCCAGGTCTTCGGAATCCGCAGGCTGAGCTTGGCGTAGACGGCCCGGTTGTACATCACGGCGCCGGCGATGAAGCCGCCCCACGGCGCGCCGTAGGTCTTGCCGCCGGTCGACACGGTGGTCTTGAAGTTGTCGTCGAGCCGGCCGGCCCACGGCTGGTCGTCGAGCGCCACCAGGTTCTTCTGCGGGGCGAGGGCCTGGAACAGCGACCCGGAGTTGTACTCGAACACGTCCGTCATGTCGCCGGTGGACAGCCGGGTCTTGATCAGGTTGTCGCCCTCGGTGCCCTGCGGCCGGGTCTCGACCTTGACGGTGATGTCCGGGTTGGCGGCGGTGAAGTCCTTGGCGAGCTGCTCGCCGATCCGGACGGTGTCCTCGGAGTTGTCGACCAGGAAGGACAGCGCGACCTTGCCGCCGCCCTCGTCGTCGCTGGAGCCGAGGCTGCCGGCGCTGCAGGCGGAGAGGGTCAGACAGGTGGCGGTGAGCAGGATCAAGGGTCGGAATCTCATCGGGTGCCTCCGGGGGAGTGGGTTTCTACAGGAAGGACAGGCCGGCGAGCCGGGCCCGCAGCTCGCCGGCGCCGGGGACGAAACCGCCGGCGGTGAGTGCGTCGATCAGGCCGGTCGCCGGGGCATCGAGGTACGGGCGCAGCCGCCGGGCCACCTGCGCCTCGTCGCCGGCGCCGGCCGCCGCGGCCGCGGCGACGACCTGCTCCCAGGCCGGCAGGTGGTCCATGACCTCGCGGATGCTCGGCTCGGCGGCCAGCACCGGCACCCCGGCGTACGGGTCGGGCACGGTCCACTCGTGGGTGCCGTGGCGCACCTCGACGCTCGCCGCCGCGCCGGGCACGCGCACCTCGGCCTCGGCGCCGACCGGCACGGTGACGCTGAGCCGCAGCCGGCCGTCCGCGCGCCGCCACGAGACGGCGGCCTCGCCGTACGGGGTCAGATGCCGGGCCGCGGCCGAGGTGAGGGCGTGGTTCGGCACGGGGTGCACCAGCAGCCGCCGGTAGCCGGGTGCGGCCGGGGCCAGCCCGGCGACCCGCCGGTGCAGCCAGTCGGCCACCGCACCGAGCGCGTAGTGGTTGAACGAGGTCATCTCGCCGGGGTTGATGCTCCCGTCCGGCAGCATGCTGTCCCAGCGCTCCCAGACCGTCGTGGCGCCCATCGTCACCGAGTAGAGCCACGACGGGCAGCCGGTCTGCAGCAGCAGCCGGTATGCCAGCTCCGGCTCGCCGGCGTCGGTCAGCGCGTCGGTCATCAGCGGCGTGCCCACGAAGCCGGTGCCGATCCGGAAGCCGGCGGCGCGTACCAGGTCGGCCAGCCGCCGCCCGGCGTGCTGCCGCTGGGCCTCGGCGGGCAGCAGCGACCACTGCAGGGCGAGGGCGTACGTGGTCGCCGCGTCCCCGAGAACCCGGCCGGTGCTGGTCACGTACTCGCGGGCGAACGCCGCCCGGACCTGCGCCGCCAGCAGGCCGTACCGCCGGGCGCCGGCGGCGTCGCCGAGCAGCTCGGCGGCCCGGCCGACGATCTCGGCCGACCGGGCGAGGTGCGCGGTGGCGATGACGTCGGGATCGGCCTGGGCCTGGAACGGCGAGTCGGGCGGCGCGGTCGGGTCGAGCCAGTCGCCGAACTGGAAGCCGCCGGACCAGAGCCGGTCCGGGCCGGCCAGCTCGGCCATCCGGTCCACCCAGGCGCGCATGCTGGGCAGCTGGCGGGCGAGCAGGCCGAGGTCGCCGGTGCGGCGGTAGAGCACCCAGGGCACGATCGTCGCCGCGTCGCCCCAGGCCGCGGTCGCCGGTCCGGGCTGCCGGATCACGTCCGGGATGACGAACGGCACCGAGCCGTCCTTCTGCTGCTCGGCCGCGAGGTCGGCGAGCCAGCCGCCGAGCAGGCCGGCACTGTCGAACAGGAAGCTCGCCGTGGGGGAGAAGACCTGGATGTCGCCGGTCCAGCCGAGCCGCTCGTCGCGCTGCGGGCAGTCCGTCGGCACGTCCACGAAGTTGCCGCGCATGCCCCAGACCACGTTGGCGTGGAAGCGGTTCAGCAGCTCGTGGGAGGACTCGAACCAGCCGGTGCGGCGCAGGTCGGAGCCGATCACGACGGCCTCGACGTCCTCGACGGACAGCTCCGTGACGCCGGTGACCTCGGCGTAGCGGAAGCCGTGGAAGGTCAGCGTGGGCTCCAGCACCGCCTCGTCCGGGCCGGCCAGCACGTACGAGTCGGTCGCCAGGGCCGTGCGCAGCGGCCGTACCCCCAGCTCCTCGTGCTCGAGCACCTCGGCGTGCCGGACCACGACCTCGTGGTCCGCGGCGAGGCCGCGGACCCGCAGCCGGACCCGGCCGACCAGGTTCTGCCCGAAATCGACCAGTGTCCGGCCGCCGGGTGAGGTCCAGACCCGCCGCGCCGCGAGCACCTCGGTGACCCGGACCGGCGGCCCGTCCGGCGCGACCAGCCGGCCGAGGTCCGCGTCGATCACCTCGACGGTGTCCGTGCGCCGCTCGCCGGCCCGCAGGTCGGTGCGCTGACCGTCGTAGAGATCGTCGGCGAGCACCCCGCTGTCGGCCGCGCTCCAGGACTCGTCGGTGCCGAGCCGGTGCACGGCGCCGTCGGCGGTGGTCACCTCCAGTTGGGCCAGCAGCGCCAGCCGGTCGCCGTAGAGCCCGCGCCGGCCCTGGAAGCCGAGCCGGCCGCGGTACCAGCCGTTGCCGAGCAGCACGTCGAGGCGGTTCGGGCCGGGCCGGACCAGGCCGGTGACGTCGTAGGTCTGGTACCGCAGCCGGTGCTGGTAGCTGGTCCAGCCGGGCGCGAGCTCGTGATCGCCGACCCGCCGGCCGTTGAGCCGCGCGGCGTAGAGGCCGTGCGCGGTGGCGTACAGCCGGGCCCGGACGACGTCGCCGGGCAGCACCACCTCGCCGGTGAGCACCGGGGCGGGCCGGCCCGGGCCGCCGAGCGTGGCCGGGCTGATGAAGCGCGCGGCCCACTCGTCGAGGCCGCGCTCGACCACGGCCGGCGCGCTCCACTGGCTCCAGTCGTCGTCCGCGCCCCGGACCCGGACCCGGACCCGGGCCGGCTCGCGGGCGGCCAGCGGGGCGGCGGGCCACGGCACCAGGACCTGCTCGGCGGAGGCGACGGTGGTCAGCTCCACCGGCCCGCGGGCCCGGCTGATCTCGATCTGGTACGCGCTCTGCCGGTAGCCGTCGGGCGCGGTGGGCACGTACCAGGAGAGCCGGGGCGCGGGGGTGCCGATGCCGAGGACGGGTCCGTCGTCGGTGTGGTGCTCGAAGCGAACCCCGGCGGGGGCGGCGGCAGGGGACATGGGCACTCCAGAGGGGTCGGCCCACCGTGCTGAAACGATTCAAAGACGCCGCTGCGGAACGCCGTCGGAGATGTTTCGGCGGGGTGGCGGGGATATTTCGTCCGCCCCCTGATCCTGCGGCCGATGCCGGGTGTGACATAGCCCGCAGTGCACCGGTGGTAGCACGAAATTCACCTGGCGCCCGTCCCCGCGGGGTGTCGCCCGGCCGGCGGACGGCGTCGTATGGTCGGTGGATGGCCGAGCCGCCGGTGGAGAACGCGCACGCCATGCTGTATTTCTCGGACGGTTCGCTGGCCTACGCCGGGCATTATCTGCACGAGGGCCTGCACCCCGTGCACACCCACAGCTTCGTCGAGGTCGCCGTCATGACCGGCGGCTCGGGGGTGCACCACAGCCTGGCCGGGAGCCAGCGGTTGCAGGTCGGCGACGCCATCCTGCTGCGCCCCGGCGTGTGGCACGGCTACGAGGACTGCCGGCACCTCGACCTGTTCAACTGCTGCTTCTCCACCGAGTTGCTGCAGCGCGAGCTCGCCTGGACCCGGGCCGACCCGCTGCTCGGCTACCTGCTCTGGACCGGGCCGTATTCCGACCAGCGGCGCGGCATCCTCACCGCCCGGCTCGGCCCGGACCTGCTCGCGGAGTGCGTCGAACACCTGGACGCGCTCGACCGGCTGCGGTTCCGGCCGGTGAGCCGGCACCGGGGCGACATCATCGGGCGGCTCTCACTGTTCCTGAGCTGCCTGGCCCGGGCGGTGGTCGACGGGGTGGAGGCCGGCACCGGCCAGACCCACCCCGCGGTGGTCGACGCCATGCGGATGATGGAGGCGCGCCCGGCCCACCAGTGGACCCTGACGGAACTGGCCGAGGCCCTGCACCTGGCGCCCGGCTACCTGGTCCGGCTCTTCAAGTCCGCGACCGGGCTGCCGCCGATGGCCTACCTGTCGCGGCACCGGGTCGAACTGGCGGCGGCCCGGCTGCTGCACACCGGCGACGCGATCAGCCGGATCGGCGAGTCGGTCGGCTGGCCGGACCAGAACTACTTCGCCCGCCGCTTCCGGGCGCACTACGGGCTCAGCGCGTCGGTCTACCGTTCCCGCTTCACCCACAACTCGGTCGGGCTGCGCTCCTGGTCCTAGCGGCTCGCTCCCGGTGCCCGACGCTAGATGTTCAGGATGTGCTCGATGCGGCGCAGGTGGTGCCGCGCCATGGCCAGGTTCGCGCGCGAGCGGTCCAGCGACAGATAGAGGAACAGGCCGTGCCCGGAGCGGGCCTTCAACGGCCGGATCAGGTGATACTGGCTCTCCAGCGAGATCAGGATGTCCTCGATCTGCTCCGAGATGCCGAGCAGTTCCATGGCCCGCAGCTTGGACCGGACGACGTCGGTATTGCCGGCGGCGGCGACGTTGAGGTCGAAGTCGCGGGTGCCGCCCGCGACGGCCAGCGCCATGCCGCTGGTGTGGTCGACCAGCGCGACGCCGATCGCGCCGTCGATCGTCATAGCGTCCTTGAGGGCAACATCCATCTCGGCCATGCGTTCGTCCTCCAGCACTCGGGTGGGTGGACGCGAAGCTGCCCACGAACCCCAGGATGACCGGCAGCGACCGATCTCGATCGGACACGCTGTGCGATCTCCGGCCGCGTCCGCCGGTGCCGGTCCCGGCGCGTGATCGGGTGCACCGGTCCGGCCGGCGACGTGCGGCTGGATGGGGCTGGGCGGCGACCAGGAGGCCGGCCGGCGCGGTCACATCCGGGGCGCCGGCTGCCGGCGGTGTCGGATCGACACTCGCGGTGAGGACGTCGAGCAGGCCGGTCAGGTCGAGGATCCGGCGCACGACGGGCTGCGGGTTCGTGATCCGCAGGAGGCACAGATCACCCACTGGCGACATAGCACATTCATGGTCATCGATGGCACAAGAAATATGTCAGCGCGTTGGATCTTGGCGAACTCCGGCCATCAGGGGCGTTGTAGATCAATTCAAGAAATGCTCGGACGTGTCATTAACATTGTCGTCTATCAATTGTTGCAATGGATCTCAAGGCATGTGATGATTCTTGGTGATCGAGATTATGGGAGCGCTCCCACATTTCGCTGTCGAGCACCTTCACCAGGCAGGGCGGCGATCGAGGAACCGCGCCGCCACGGCGGCGGCGCACCTACCAGGGATTCCCCACGGCGATGGCCGCTGCCTCGCCACCGTCCGGGAAGATCGCAAGGAGCACCGATGAACCTGACATCCCCAACGGGAGCCACCCGCTCCCGATTCCGGTCCAGTCGGACGCTGGCCGCGGCCGGCGCCTTGATGCTCACCGCGGCGCTGAGCACCGTCAGCGGCCAGGCCGCCCACGCGGAGGTGGCCCTCGCTCGGGTGGCCAACCCGTTCGCCGGCGCCAAGGCGTATGTCAACGCGGACTGGGCGGCGAACGCCCGGACGAGCGGCGGCAGCGCCATCGCCAGCCAGCCGACCTTCGTGTGGATGGACCGCATCGCCGCGATCGCGGGCACCGCCTCCGGCCGGGGCCTGCGGGCACACCTCGACGCCGCGGTGCAGCAGGGCGCCACCCTGTTCCAGATGGTCACCTACAACCTGCCCGGCCGCGACTGCGCCGCCCTGGCGTCCAACGGCGAGCTGGCGCTCGGTGACCTCAACCGGTACAAGACCGAATTCATCGACCCGATCGCCACCATCCTCGCCGACCCCAAATACGCCGCCATCCGGATCGTGAACGTCGTCGAGATCGACTCACTGCCGAACCTGATCACCAACGTCGGCTCCCGGCCGACCGCCGCGGGCACCACCTGCGACCAGGCCCTGTCCAGCGGCGCCTACGTCAACGGCGTCGCGTACGCGCTGGGCAAGCTGGGCGCGATCTCGAACGTGCACAACTACGTCGACATCGGCCACCACGGTTGGCTCGGCTGGACCGACAACTTCCAGCCGTTCGCCGACCTGATGAGAACGGTGGTGAACACCGCTCCGGCCACCCCGGCGTCGCTGCACGGATTCGCCTCCAACGTGGCCAACTACGGAGCGGTGCGGGAGCCGTACTTCACCGTCGGCGACACGGTGGGCGGCCAGCGGATCCGCGAGGTGGCCGGCGGCTGGATCGACTGGAACAACTACATCGACGAGCTGTCGTACGTGCAGGCGTACAAGCCGGTCCTGGAGTCCGCGATCGGGCACCCGGTCAGCATGATCATCGACACCTCCCGCAACGGGTGGGGCGGTCCCAACCGGCCGACGGCGAGGAGCACGTCCACCAATCCGATCACCTACATGGACCAGTCCCGCACCGACCGCCGGATCCACCTCGGCAACTGGTGCAACCAGTCCGGTGCCGGACTGGGCGAGCGGCCGAGGGCCACTCCGGCAACCGGCGTGGACGCGTACGTGTGGGTGAAGCCGCCGGGCGAGTCGGACGGCTCCAGCACCGCGATCCCGAACGACGAGGGCAAGGGCTTCGACCGGATGTGCGACCCGACCTACACCGGCAACCCGCGCAACGCCAACCACATGTCCGGCGCCCTGGCGAATTCGCCGCTGTCCGGGCACTGGTTCGACGCGCAATTCCGCCAGCTGCTCGCGAACGCGAACCCGCCGGTCTGACCGGCAGCCGGTGCCGGGCCGTCAACGGACAGCCCGGCACCGGCGCGGCCGCACAGCCGAGGGGCCACAGCCGAGGGCTGCCGACCGGCCCGCGAGCCGTCGAAAGCGTGGCCGACGACGGCGACCAGCGATCGGTCAACGGCGCACCTGATAGCGCAGGTGAAGCACCCGGTTGCCCTGAATCACCACGTCAGGATCCGCCAGCAGGTGCTGCGCGTGGACCGACCCGAAGTAGCGCTTGCCGGACCCGAACACGACGGGTACGACGTCCATGCGCACCTCGTCGACCAGGCCCGCGGCGAGCGCCTGGCCACCGACGTCGCCGGCGGCGACCTCGACGATGCGGTCACCCGCGAGCTCCTGCGCCCTGGCCACGGCTGCCTCGACGCCGTCGACGAAGTGAAACGGCGCCCCGGGGTCCCAGCCCTCGGGCTCCGGCCGGTGCGTCACGACGACCACGTGGTCGATCCCGCTCGGCGGCTTCCCGTCCCAGCCGTCCGTCAGGTCGAAGACGTGCCGGCCGGCGATTGTCGCCCCGATCTGGTCCCAGTACGGCCGGGTGTAGTCGTAGGAGGTCTGCGACACCTTCACCTCGCCGCTCTCGTCCAACGGGACGTCGCCGCTCAACAACCAGTCGAACAGCGGTCCGGGCTGGTCATTCTCGTCCGCGATGAAGCCGTCCACCGACACCGAGCTGTACATGACCACCTTGCCCACGGGGCTCTCCTCTGCTTGGGGTGCCCCCAAATTAGCGTTTCGTGGGCTGTCACTCTTGTAAGAAATCAATCGGCCGGCAGCGGCCAGCCGTCCAGCACGTGGCCGGGATGTTCGCGCAGGAACCGCCGCCGGACCTCGACGTACCGGGTCGGCGTGAGCCCGGTGAACGCCCGGAACTCGTGGCCGAAGTGGGCCTGGTCGAAGTAGCCCGCGCCACCGGCGACGTCGCCCCAGTCGACCGGTTCGGCGACGTCGAGAGCGAGCAAGGTGGTGGCGAAGCGCTGGGCGCGGGCCAGCCGCTTCGGCGTGACGCCGATCAGCTCCTTGAACCGCTGTGCCAGATGGGTGCTGCTGACGCCGGCTGCCACCCTCAGGTCGCCGATCGCCACCGCCCCGCCGGTCGCCGCGATGACGCTGCTCGTGTGGCGGACCAGCCCCAGGCCGGCGGTCTCGCACAGCCGTCGCATCAGCTCCTCCTCGAGCACTGTCAGCATCTCGTGCGGTCCGCCCGCCGTGGCCAGCCGGTCTCGCAGCTCAGCGACGGCGGGCCGGCCCCAGACCTGCTCCACCGTCACCGGCCGGTCACACAGCTCGGCCGCGGGCATCGGCAGGAACGGCGCCGGCCCCCACGGCTTGAAGTGCACGCCGACGGACCGGGTCCGGGGTGGGTAGCCGAACTCCCACGCGCGGGTGGGCGTGGTGACCACGCAGCCGTCGGCGTACTCGGCCGGCTCGATGTCGGTGCCGGAGCGGATGCGGAACGGCGCCCCGAGGTTGACGACGAGCAACGCCGCCGGACTCGCCGGCAGCGTCAGCCGGGCGTACGGCGGCGCACCCGCCAGGTAGTAGAGGTCGTCGATCAGCCCGTCCAGCGGCGGTCGCGGCACTCGGGACACGTACTCCACGCCCCAACTATCGCCGACGTCCGGCTTTACGTGGGTGACAGCGCGCGAGTCGGTCACGGCCGTGCTTGAGGATTCCTGGACCGGTGCGACCCTGATCCACAAAACCTGACCAGAGAGGGCGGCTCAGCACCATCCCGCGCCCAGCGCGCGGGTCACGGCGGCGCTGAGGATGCGGACGCCCCGGGTGGAGCCGGGCACGAGGCCGGTCAGCTCGCGCACCCGCTGGAGCCGGTAGTCGAGCGTACGCGGATGGACGTGCAATGCCGACGCGGTGCCGAGCCGGCTCATGTCGTTGCGGAAGTAGACGTCCAGGGTTCGCAGCAGGTCCGGTCCGGGCCGCAGACGCACGATGTACCCGCGGAGCCAGTCGTCCAGCCAGGGCGCCGCGGCCACGCCGACCTCGACGAACACAGCGACGCGACGATCTCCTCGCGCGCCTCCGGGTGCGTGCCGGGCTCGGCGGGGAAGCGCAGGACGCCCACCAGATGTCGCGGCGCTATGGTCGCCCCGAGCCGCGCGGCGAGCCGAGCACCTGCTGTTGAGACGGCAGGGAGAACCGTTGCTCACCCCGGCGCCGGCCACTCTCGACGATCGACGCCAGATCGTCGCCGGCGAGCGGGTGATCCGCCTCGGCGCGTGCGGGGTCATGCTGGGTGCATGGCGGTCAAGGCTGTGGTGCGCGAATGGCACGACGATGAGGGCTGGGGTGTCGTCGACGCGCCCGAGGTCCCCGGTGGCTGCTGGGCCGGCTTCGGGGCCGTCGCCGTCGCCGGCTACCGCTGCCTGCGGCCGGAGCAGGAGGTCGCCCTGGAATGGCAGCAGGGGTGGCAGGACGGTTACTCCTACCGCGCCCTGCGCATCTGGCCCTGGGGCGCGGAGCCGGTGCGGGCTGAATCGACCTCCGCCGACGGCGCCTACTCCAGCTCCCTCACCTTGACGTTCGACCCGGATCCTCCGGCCTGAGCCGCACCGGCGGGCGGCCCGGTCAGGACCGGACGAACCAGTTCTGGCTCTCGTAGTCGGGGCGGGCGGGGTCGACGAAGTCGGTGCGGATCGCGATCCAGAGCTGGCCCGGCCGGTACGCCGACATGGCCGCCCACACCTGCCGCCTCGCGAAGCCCTGGTCGTAGGAGGCGGGGATCTGCCCGCTGGCCAGCCGCAGCCGCCCGGCGGACCAGCCCCAGTCGCAGTCGGTCGGGCTGCAGGCGCCGAACAGCCGCATGGCCCACCCGGCGTCGTGGACGATGGTGCAGATGTCGCCCGAGCACGTGGTCACCGACTGGCAGTCACGCAGGTGGGCACGGGTGATGCCGCGGGTGGCCGGATCAGCGTTGACCCAGTTGCCGAACTCGATCGCGTGCCCGCCGCAGAGCCGGGCGCTCGGACCAACTGCCAGCGCGGTCGCGGCGGCGGACAGCCGGGGCGCACCCGCGAACGGTGGCCGTTCCTGTGCGGAGCCGGCCTGTGCGGAGCCGGCAGGTGCGAAGCCGGCAGGTGCGGCCGACGCCCCGGTGCTGACGGCGAGGGCCAGGGTCACCGCGAGAGCGGCGAAGGCCGCGGCCAGTGCCCGGCGGCCGGCGTGCTTACGGATCGACATCGAGATACCTCCATCTAGCTGGGCTGCGTTGTCAGTAGCCGGAGCGGGGCCCGGTCCCGGTGATACCGAGATCCTCTTGTCGGCTCCGCGACGCCGTGACCAGGCATCGGGGCACGGATGCGGAACGGATCGCCCGCTCAGGGCGTTCCCCCGGGAGGCAAGTCGGCGGACGATGTATCAGGGGCCCGTCCTCGGTGGTCTTGTTGTCCGAGAGCTCGGTGCCCGACCTCGGCTGAAGGGAGACGACGGTGGTCATGTCCCAGCCCGGCGACCTCTTGTCGCGGATCAGGAAGGGCGAGATGGAGGCGTGGGTCACGTTGACCGACCGGTACTCCAACCTGTTGTGGTCCATCGCCCGGAGCCTGCGGATGAGTGAGTCCGATGCCGCCGACGCCGTGCAGACGACCTGGTTGCGGCTCGTGGAGAACCTGGAGTCGATCCGCGATCCGGACCGGGTCGGCAGTTGGCTGGCGACGACCGTGCGCCGCGAGTGCTACGACATCAGCCGCCGCGCGGCGCGCATGCGGCCCGGCGAGCCCGACAGCCCGGACGGCTGGGCCGGGATGGAAGCCCCGGAGGATCCCCTGGACGGCGCGCTCCTGCGCGACGAACGGGACGCGACGCTCTGGCGGGTCTTCGGCCGGCTGCGCCCGCTGTGCCGGCGCCTCCTGCGGGTGCTGATCGCCGACCCCGCGCCCAGCTACCTGGAGATCGCCGCGGCGCTGGACATCTCCGTCGGCAGCATCGGGCCCACCCGGCAGCGGTGCCTCAAGGGCCTCCGGAGCCTGCTGCTCGCCGAGGACGCGCAGCTCCTGGACGGGCTGGAGCACGCGGCGGCGGCCAATCCGGCCGAAGGCCGGAGGAGGTGACGGGCGTGGAACGCGACGATCCCGCGGTAGCCGACCATCGTGAGGACCCGATCCTCACCGCTCTCCGGCGGATCGCGTCCGTGGTGGACGGGCCACCGGACACTGTGCTGGACGCGGCCCGCGCCGCCTTCCTCACCCGCGATCTCGATGCGGAGATCGCCGCACTGACCGCCGACTCCCGGGCCGCTGACGAGACCGCGTACGAGCCGGCCAGGGCGGAGGATCCGGCGCAGGGGCAGTGGCTGCTGTCCTTCCAGGGCGGCGGCCTGCACATCGACCTCGAGATCGACGACGAGCGCGACGACATGCGCCTGCTCGGCCAGCTCTCCGGGCCTCCGGTCCGCGAATGCGTCCTGTACGCGGAGCGCGGGCCGGTCCGGGTCGACCTCGACGGCCTCGGTCGCTTCATCGTCGACGGGCTGACCCACGGCCCGGTTCGGCTGCAGTGCGAGCTGGCCGACGGCCGGCGGATCACCACCACGTGGGTCCGCGTATGAGCCGGTCCGGCGGGCGTTCAGCCGCCGAGGGCGATGAAGGCCAGGGCGGTCGCCAGGGCCACCGGTTCGCCGGCGGCGCGGCTGCGAGCGTGCAGCAGGGCGTCGGCGAACGGCTGGCCGGAGCCGAGGGCGGCGTGGAAGTCGGCCATCAGCGGTGCCGCCGACGCGTCGTTGACCGGGACGGTGCTGGCCAGCAGGCTCGTGGTGCCGAGCGGCGCCAGCACGCTGATCATGCCGAGCAGTTCGTCGCCGGCGACCGGCGCGGCCACCCCCGACTCGCAACTGGAGAGGATCAGCCGGTGCGGTGCGCGCCGCAGCCGGCCCAGGTCGTAGACGGTGAGCGGCCCGTCGTCCAGGCGCAGCGACGAGAAGAGCGGATTGTCGGCCCGGAAGATGCCGTGCGCCGCGATGTGCGCGGTGTAGGCCCCGTCGACGGCGGCCAGCACGCGCGCCGCGGTCGCCTGGCCGTTGGCGAGAATCACCGCACCGGGATAGCCCGTGGCGATCCTGGCGGCCTCGGCGCGGGAGCCGCGCAGGCCCGGCCCGACGACGATCACCGTCCGGCGGCCCCGGGGCGCGCGGCTGCGCCGGGCGCGCAGCGCGAGGGCCGCCGAGGGCGCCACGCTCCACGGCACGCCGAGCAGCGCGGGCAGCATGCCCCAGGGCACGCCGTGCAGCGGGCCGGGCGGGGCCAGGATGACCGGTCCGCCGTTGAGGTCGGCGGCGGCCTGGCCGAGCAGCCGCGCCTGCAGCAGCCGGCCGGCCTCGGCCAGGTGGGCGAGGGAATCCGGCGGCGGGCGGCCGCGGGCCAGCCGGCGCAGCATGAAGCGGGCCAGCTCCACCTCCCGCACCGCCGCGTCGACGGGCCCGACCGTGTGCAGGCGGACCCGGCCGGAACGGGCCGTGATCGCGTGCAGCACGCCGTCCACGGCCACGAGCTCGACCAGGGTGTCGCCGTCGAGCCGGCCGAGGATCTCGTCGGCGGCGGCTCGCGCCGGGGTCGGGTCATCGGGGCGGGCCGCGCCGGCGGCCCGCCGGGTGCGCGCCCGGATCGAGGCCTCCAGCCGCCGCCGGTCCTGCTCCAGGGAGGCGGTCGGGCCGCCGCCGGCGAGACCGGAGTCGAGCCGGTTCATCACCTCCCGCAGTGCCGCCAGGTCGGCGGCGAGTTCGCCGTCGTCCGGGGGCGGTGGCGACATCGGGACCAGGGCGCTGGCGCGCCATCGTTCGCTCCACAGCAGCAGCATCCGGGGGTCGCCGCGGCGCAGGGCGTGCCGCGCCCCGATCGCGGCCAGTTCCGTGCCGTACGCGGCGGCGTGCACCCGCAACTCCACCGCGCCGAGGCGCCGCTGGTGCTCCCCGGCGGCGAGCAGCCCGCGCCGGCACGCGTTGAGCGCCGCCCCGGTCCGCCCAGCCGCGTCCGCGCGCAGCGCCTGGGCCAGCCAGCCGGCGGCGTGCCCGTACGTCGGCCCGCGCCGGCGGAATCGGGCGGCGCGGGCCAGATAGCGGTCGGCGTCGGCCATCCGCCCGCTCTCCGCCGCGAGCCGCCCCGCCAGCAGGTGCGCCGCGGGCGCCTCCTCGGCGCCCAGCTCGTCGAGCCGGTCGGCGATCCGGGCCGCCCGCGCCGCGATCCGGCCGCCCCGCAGCCCGGCGTCGTAGCGGGACTGCACCAGCACGAAGGCGGCCCGCGCCGTCCACCACGGACGGCCCTGCGCGCGGAACAGGTCATGGGCCGCCTGGGCCCGCTTCGCCGCGCCGTCGGGCCGACCCGCCGCCTGAGCCGCCCGCGCGGCCACGAACAGCAGCTTCGCCCGGTCGGAGGACCGCCGGGCCAGCCGCGCGACACCCGCGTCGGCCTCGGCCAGCGCCTCGTCTGTCAGCCCCGCCGCCAGCAACGCCTTGCACCGGTCGAACACCAGGTCGGGCAGGTGCAGACCGAGCCGGTCGTAGCGCTTAGCGGCCTCGTCGAGACAGGCCAGGGCACCGGGCAGGTCGCCCGCCTGGACGGCGACGTCGGCGCGGTTCTGCACCACCATCGCCGATTCCAGTTCCTGCCCCGCCGCCGCGAACAATCGCTCCGCGACGGCCAGGTCGCGGTCGGCCCGGGCGGCCTGACCGATGATCCCGTACACCAGGAACCGGGCCGTCCGGGCCCGCGCCTCCCACACGTGGTCGCGGGCCCGGTGCAGCAGCGTGATCGCGCGGTTGAGGTCGGCCAGCGCCTGCTGCCGGCGGCCCAGCGACGCGAGCTCGATGCCGCGGCGCGTCAGCACCCGGCCGGCGAGCTGGCCGTCGCTGGCGGCGACCGCCGCGTCGAGTTCGGCGAGGCCGGCCCTGGTCCGCCCGTTCATGACGAGGGCCACGCCGAGCGTGGCCCGCACGTCGGTCGCGCGCGCCGGATCGCCGGAGGCGAGGGCCCGGCGCAACGCCAGCCGGGCCGCCGCGATGGCCTCGTCGAGCCGCCCGGCGTCGCGCAGCACGATGGCCCGCGCCTGATGGGCGAATGAGATCGGGCCCGCGGCCGGCCGCCGCGCGATCAGCCGATCGGCCGCCGCCAGCGCCTCCACCGGACGCGACAGAGCCATCTTGAGCAACGCCTCGCCCTCGGCCATCGGCTCAGTGTAGAAATTTCGCCCACCCAGCCCAAGGAGATATCCCGTGCCCCAGGACAACGACGACACAGATCGCCCCGAGTATCCCTTCGGGGCCACCACCCCGCAGGAGGCGCAGGTGGCCCAGATCCTCCGGGCCTACGGCCAGTACGTCGAGCCCGGGCCGGAGCGCTGGCAGGAGGAAGGCATCCAGTTCTTCATGCGGCGGGACTGCCTGCTGATCCAGGACGAGCACGCGGACCGGGTGCGGGCCGCGCTCGGCGCCGATTTCCTGCCCGGCCCCGACGAGGAGGACCGGTACCGGCGGGATCCGGACTATCCGCCCGACGGCACCGTCTCCTATGGCATCCAGTGGGTCTGGCTGCGGTCCGGAATCGGCGTGTACAACGCCCTCCGCAAGATCGCCGGCACCAGGGAGCTGCGCAACCTGCCCGAGGACGCCGTGGCGCCCGAGTACGTCGTGTACACCACGGGCACCGTGGGGAAGTGCCCGGCCGACGAGCCGTCGCCGGTGCTGACGGACACGCCGCTCGATCCGCTCGTGTCGTGCGACCCCCGGGCCGGTGCCGGCGTCCGCGTCGTCGTGCTCGACACCGGGCTCGACCCGGCGGCGACCACGCTGCCCTGGATGCGGGGGGTCCAGGGCGACCCCGATCCCGGTATCGACGCCGGTCAGCAGATCCTGCAGCCCTACGCGGGGCACGGCACGTTCATCGCGGGCATCATCCGCTGCGTCGCGCCCGCGGCGGAGGTGATCGTGCGCGCGGCCTTCCCGCCGCTGCAGACGGAGTACGCGCAGACGCCGCTGGCGCTGACCTTCGAGGGGCAACTGGTCACGTCGCTCGAGCAGGCGCTCTTCGTGGACAACGCCGACGTCATCAGCCTGTCCGCCGGCACCTACGTCATGCCGGGTCAGCGGCTGTCCCTGATTCACCGGTTCTACCAGCGGAAACTCAGCCGGTACAAGGGCGTCGTGATCGTCGCCGCGGCCGGCAACGACCGGCTGCGGGAGCACTTCTACCCCGCTGCCGAGCGGTGGGCGGTGAGCGCCGGGGCGCTGTCGGCGAACCTCCGCGACCGTGCGTACTTCACCAACCACGGCGGCTGGGTCGACGCGTACGCGCCGGGGGAGAACCTGGTCAACGCCTTCCCCTCGGGCTCGCTCACCTACCTCGAGCCGCCGAGGAAGGGCAACAAGGGTGTGTTCGCGGGCCTGGCGCGGTGGAGCGGGACCTCGTTCGCCACCCCGGTGGTGGCCGGGCTGATCGCGGCGCGGATGTCCCGCACGGGCGAGGGCGGCGAGGACGCGGCCCGGGCCGTGATCGAGCAGGCCCGCAGGTCGGCGCTGCCCGGCGTGGGCGCGATCGCGCTGCCCGAGGACGCGCACGGCGAAGGCTGCCACTGTCCCCGGCCGGCCGCCGGAAACCACCACCATCACCCTCACCCGCGGGCGGAGCACTAGAGACGCGCGGCCTACGGCACGGGGGCCAGGGTGGGCACGGCGGCCAGGAAGTCCCGCGCCAGGGCGGTGTCGCCCCGGATCTCGACGGCGATCCGTCCCGGCTCGCGCCGGTCGGCGGCCAGCCGGCAGAATTCGACGACGTCGAGGGTCACCACCGCGGCCGGCCGGGCCGCGGCCGGGACCGTTGTGGCCGGGTCGAGCGGCACGGTCCACGTGCCACCGCCGGCGCCGGTGAGGTGCAGCCGCACGTGCCGGTCGTGAGGTGGCGCGAGGCGCCGGGCGGCGACGCGGGGCAGCACCCGGGCGGCCAGGTCCGCCAACGGGTGCACGTGCTCGGGCAGCGGCGGGAAGGCCGGGCGCCCGGTCGCGGCGGCGATGTCCTCGCCGTGGATCCAGGTCTCGAAGGCCCGGGCGGCCAGCGCGTCCGCCAGCGGGAGCGGCCGGCCCAGGGTCACCGTCGCGGTGCCCGGCGACGGACGCCCGGCGAGCGACCGGCACACCGCGTCGGCCTGCGCGCGCCAGGACCGCCGGGTCTGCTCGGGGGACCACCCCTGTTCGAAGCGCAGCACCGCCGCGGTGCGCGTGGCCGGCTTCTCGCCCGGCGCCACCGGCGGCTGGACGGGCAGCCCGAGCCCGGCGGCGACCAGCCCGTCGGTGGCGGCCAGGTGCGCGAGCAGGTCGCGCACGGACAGGTCGCCGTACGCGGTGAGTCGCCAGTCCTCGGGGGCCAGGTCCGACAGCAGCAGGTCCAGCGCCGCGACCTGGGCCGCGTAGGGCGCCGCGTACGCCGCGGTCGCGGTCGCCGGCCGGCGCCGGCCCGGCGCGGCCGCACGCAGCCGGGCGAGCGACCCGGACGGCGGCCGGAGGTACGCGCCACCGAGGTCGGCGGCGACCTCCCGCAGCTCGCGGGCCTCCCGCGCGCAGGCCGGGCAGGTGCCCAGATGGGTCTCGACCAGCTCCGCCTCGGCGGGCGAACAAGCGTCCAGCGCCCACGCCCCGATGAGGGCGACGACCGTCTCGTGGCTTGCCGTGTCGGTCATGGTTGCTCCCCAGCGTGGGCGTGAATGCCGTGCAGCGCCACGGACAGCCGGCGCAGCCCTTCGCGCAGCCGGGACTTCGCGGTGCCCTCGGGCACGCCCAGCTCGATCGCGACCTCCCGGTAGGTGCGGCCCTCCAGGTACGCCAGCGTGATCGCGCGGCTCAGGTGCTCGGGCAGGTCCCGGAGCGCCGTGCCGAGCCGCTCGGCCGCGTCGGCGTCCGAGACCTGGTCGCCGACCGGGTCGCCGCGGCTGACCGCCCCGGCGTACAGCCGCCCGTCCAGGCTCGCCCGGCGCTGCGTCTCCTCCCGGCGCACCAGGTCGACCGCGCGGCGGTGAGCCATCATGGCCAGCCAGCCGCGCAGGCTGCCCTTGGCCGGATCGAAGGCGTGCGGGCGCTGCCAGAGGGCCAGGAACACCTCCTGGGTGACGTCCTCGGCGGCCCGGCCGTCGCGGGTGACGCGGGCGGCGATCGTGTAGACCAGGGAGCTGAACCGTTCGTGCAGGTCGGTGAAGGCGGTCTCGTCGCCGAACACGAGCCGATCGCGCAGCCTCGCGTCGTCGCGGGCCGCACCGGTGACACGCTGCTGCGTCAAGGCGTTCACCCCCACCTCGGCCCCACTCTAGGTTCGTGGGGCCGGGGTGTCACCGGGCGCGGACGCATGTCTTCTCCAGCAGGGCGCGGGCCGCCTCCACGTCGCGCAGGTAGCGCGGCTCGGCGGTTCGGCTGTCGAGCCGGATGCGGAGGTAACCCAGCGTGAGGATCACGGCCTCCATCGGCTCCCGTACGTCCACCGTGGCGGCCGGCCGGAGCGCCACGAGCCGGTCCTGCACCCGGCGCAACTCGGCGCGGTCGGCCACCGAGAGCGCCGCGACATCGTCGCCGTGGGTGAGCCTGGCGAGCGAGCGTACGGCCTCGGCGGCGTCGCGGCAGGCGCCCGGCGCGAACCGGTCCACCGCCGGCAGGACGAGCCGCGGCTCCGGCGGCGAGGCTCGCCGCAGGATCAGGGCGACGGCTCCGATCAGGACCACCGCCGCCGTCAGCACGGCCGCCACGATGAGGGGACGCTTCACGATGCGCTCCTTCCCGGGGCGCCGCCGCGGCGGCGCCCCAAGTCGTCCGGTCAGTTCTGGTTCACCGCGACCACGTTGGGCAGCGCGACGTAGGGGAACGTCCCGCGGAACGCGACCGCGTTGGTGTCGACCGCGTCGCTGAGCCCGTCGACAACCGGGGGATGGTTCGGCAGCAGCACGCCCTCGGCCACCCGCAGGGTGACGTCGGTGACGTCGTCGGCGAGCCGGCGCCCGTTCGGGAACCCGGCGTTGTCGTTGCCGAGCACGCCGAGGCGGTTCGGTGTCGCGGACGGCGGGACCGACATGTTCAGCCGCAACTGCTCGCTGGGCACGAACTGGGCCGGGTTGACGTCCAGGTTGAGCCGCTGCGAGTTCAGGTCGACCCCGATCTTTCCGCAGGCCTTGCACAGCCCGGTGAGGAACACCTCGACGAGGTCCTGGCGGGGGGTGGCCGGCGCCGGGATCTGGTAGACGTCCCTGATCCGGCCCGGCACCTCCGGGTTGGTCACGAACTGCAGGAAGCGGGAGTCGTTGCGCGGGGCGGTCGCGTTGAACTCGTCCTTGCGGCCGACCGGGATGACCAGCTCGTTCACCAGCGGCATGCCGAGCCGGGACACCTGCTGCCAGCCGCCGTACCGGTTCCGGTTGTTCAGGGTGTCCACCACCTCGATGCGCTGCCGCGACGTGGTGGACCAGACGCCGACGACCGGGTTGCGGGTCGCGTCGCCCTTCAGGGCCAGCGCGCTCTTGGGCACCTGGATGGCGATCGTGTTGACGTTGTAGCCGCGGACGGTGTCCTGGCCGACCTCGGAGAAGTCCCCGCCGTAGAGCAGGTCGAAGATCCGCAGGTCGAGGAAGAACGGGTCGTCCGCCTGCCCGGCGAAGGTGCGGCCCCCGCCCGGCAGGCTCGTGATCGCCGAGTCGGCGAGCGCGCCGTAGTTCGGCATCGAGGCCCGGCCGACCCGCGACGGCGCGGCGCGGCCGTTGTTCACCAGGACGGTGCTCCCGGAGGAGGTGATGGCCTCCAGCTTGTAGGTCTGCAGGAAGTTGAGGTCGGGGTCGTCCAGCGAGGTCACCACGTTGGTGTTGTAGAGGAACGTGTTCTTGCTGCGGTAGGTGTCGTTGAAGGTCCACCGGTAGATCAGGTCGGCGCGGGCGTCGCCGTCGTTGTCGATGTTGATGTCGTACGCCGCGTCGTTGGCGAACGGGTAGAAGTTCGGCCCGCCGTTGGGCTCCTCGAACGGCACCCAGTTGGCGATCATCGTGACGGTGTTCGGCGCGTCCGGGCTGACGAAGGCGTACACGTCGGTGTTGTCCAGTTGCGGCTCGCCGGCGACCAGCGGTGCCTCCCGGTGACTGGACGCCTGGGTGACCGCCGGCGCCAGCGACGCTACGCAGGCCGCGGCGGCGACGGCCGCCACGACGCCGGCGATCGCCGGCCTGCGGCTTGGGCGTTGGAGCATGTGATCCTCCTCCACGGAACCGGTGCGGCCCGGCAGTGGGCCGCGGTGGTTGTCGGAGCTGGTTCGCGTCCCGCGCCCGGCGCGGATGAGATGAGTCGGCTAGGCGACTTCGGGTCATCCGGCCGGCCGCCGCGTGCGAATCCCCCCATCGACGACATCCGCCGAACCAAGGAGGCGTCCATGCGCCGCGTGGTCATGCTCATCGCTGTCTCAGTGCTCGGGGTCGCGCTGGTGGTGGCGGCCGGAGCGCTGCTCGTACCGTGGGGGGACCGGTCGCCGGCGAGCCGGGAGACCGACCCGATCGCCATTGCCGAACGCCGGCTCGAGCGCCTGCCGAACGACTGGAAGACCTGGGCGGAGCTCGGCCTGGCGTACGTGCAACGGGCCCGGACCACCGGGGACCCGGCCGACTACCCGCGCGCCGGGAAGGCGCTCGACCGGTCGCTGGCGATCCGGCGGGAGGACAACGCGATCGCGCTGACCGGCCTGGGCGCGCTCGCCGCCGCCGGCCACGACTTCCCGGCCGCGCTGCGGCACGGCCGCGCCGCGCTCGCGGTGGATCCGTACCGGGCGGCCGCGCTCGGCGTCGTCGCCGACGCCCTGACCGAGCTGGGCCGCTACGACGAGGCGTTCGCGACGGTCCAGCGGATGGTGAACCTCCGGCCGGATGCCGCCTCGTACGCCCGGGCGTCGTACACCTGGGAACTGCGCGGCGACATCGGTCGCGCGACCGACGCGATGCGCCGGGCCCTGGACGCCGCCCCCAACCCGGCGGACGGCGCGTTCGCGCGGCTGCACCTGGGCCAGCTGGCCTTCGGGACCGGCGACCTCGACACCGCGGCGGCACACTTCACCGAGGGCCTGCGGCTGCTGCCCGGTCACCCGCCGCTGCGGGCGGGCCTGGCCCGGGTACGGGCGGCGCGCGGCGACACCACCGGAGCCGTCGCCGAGTTCCGTGCCGTGCTGACGGCGGTGCTGGAGCCCGCGTACGCCGTCGAGCTGGGCGACCTGCTCACCGCGACCGGGCAGCCGGAGGCGGGTGCGCGGGAGTACACCCGGGCGCGGGAGGCCTGGGCCGCGGAGGCCCGAAACGGCCACCCACCGGAGCCGGACCCCGTGCTGTTCGCCGCCGACCACCGGGATCCGGCCGCACTGGACGCCGCCCGCCGCCTCTACACCCGCCAGCCCGGCATCGGCGGCGCCGACGCGATGGCCTGGGCCCTGCGCGCCGCGGGCCGGCCGGCGGAGGCGCTCCGCCACGCCGACGAGGCGCTCCGGCTGGGCACCCGCAGCGCGCTGCTGCACTACCACCGCGGCATGATCCTCGCCGATCTCGGGAAGCGCGAGGCCGCCCGCGCGGAGCTGGAGACAACGCTGCGGCTCAACCCACACTTCTCCGCCCGGCACGCCCCGGAAGCGCGCGCGGCGCTGGTGTCGCTCGGCTAGCTATGCCGGTGGGGGTGTGGATTGGGCGGTGAGTTTGGCGGGTCCCGGTAGCGCGTGGCGCTGGTGTCGCTCGGCTAGCTACGTCGGTGGGGGGTGTGGATTGGGCGGTGAGTTTGGCGGGTCCCGGTAGCGCGTGGCGCTGGTGTCGCTCGGCTAGCTACGTCGGTGGGGGTTGGGACTGAGCGGTGAGCCAGGCTGCCCGCCGGCGCGGCGAGGCGCGCGACAGCCAGGCGTCCTGGATCACCTCGGCCAGTTCGGTCCTGCTGATCTCAGCCAGCCGGCCGGCCCGCACCAGCACCGATGGGTGGCCGTTGAAGTGGGCGGTGGTGAAGAACGGCGTCGTCTCGTCCTGCACCAGCGCCTGCTTGTCCGCGTCGGACTCGACCCAGAAGACGATCACGTCCAGGAGCCGCTCCCCGGTGTCCGGGTCCACCGCGTCGGGGCGGGGGTTGCGGAAGAACACGAAGGACTTGCCACCCACCTGATAGACGGGATTGTCCGCGGTGCCGTCAACGACCTTGACGTGCGGCATGGCGAGGGCCAGCTCATGCACGTCCTCGACGCTGGCCGGCCGATCCTCTGCGTCCGACACCCCGTCAGCGTAGACCGCGGACGCTCCGCGCCGTAGAAGGACTCGGCCCGCCCGGGTCAGGGGACGGCTGGCGCCGGCGGAGCCCGCGAGGTGGGCCCGCGGGGACGTTTGCGGTGGCCGTCCGTGGGCGTCATAGCGGCCCTCACCCTGGGCTCCGCCGGCACAGCACCGTCGGTGGTGTGACGAGATACCGCACGTCGGCGGGCCGTCGCGGATATCACGGTGGGATATGTTCTCGGCAGTTTCTCGGTATCGGTATCGGTATCGGTATCGGTGAGGGTGTTCGTTTCGGGCATGGTGAAAAGTGGTGTTCTTCGCCGCCGGCGTGCATTCTTCACGCCCGTCGTACCCTTATGTCGTCGCGCTGGGTGCTTCGGAGATTCCGGGCCTGTTGTCGGGCGGATGTGCCGAGTTGATTCCGGCCGGTGTGGTCCTTTCCTCGCCGGCCCGGGATGTGTTGCCGGACGTCGAGGGCGGTGCCTTGCCGGGCGGCTCGAGCAGAAACGGTGATCCGGGCGTCGGCCGGCGTTTCCTGGCTCACTCGGCCCACTCGGGCCGCTAGCACTCGCCGCGTCCGCCATACCCTCGGGTTCGGGCTGCTCGGGTTCGGCCTGCTCGGGCTCGATCTGCTCGGGTTCGGGCTGTTCGGGTTCGGCCTGCTCGGGCTCGATCTGTTTGGGCTCGGGCTGTTCAGACCTGTTGACCTTCGGTCCGACCGGTTCGGGTAGGCCGGGCGGCTCGGGTCCGATCGGCTCGGGTGAGGTCGGTGCGACGGCTCGGGCCGAGGAGGAGGTCAGCTCGTCGGCACGACGCTGGAACGCCGCCGCGGCGTTGGCGGTGCTGCCGTATAAGCGGCTCAGCTTCCGGGCATGCCGTTGCGTCAGTCCCCATTCCCGGTGCCTCGCGTGCTCCCGGCGGAACTCCTCGGCCTCGGCCGAGTAATTGCGCCGTCTGGTCCTGTCGCGCATGGTGGTGAGTTCAGCCCTCGTGAACAATCCCATCTGCCCCACCCAAAGATTATCCCGCACCATCCTTCACTCCCGCCATTATTCGATCACCCGGATATCACCCGATCCGGGAACAAAGAATCCCGACCCGCGCGATCGGAGAACATTCGGAGGCGGTTCGGAATGATCCGTCATTTCGCCGTTCCGGCGACCGGACCGGCATCCGTTTCTGTCGCGGACGGCGCGCGGACGCAGTGTGGCGTGTCTGAAGTGGTTGACGGTTTGGGTGCGGGACGACGAGGCGTGTCCGGTGCCGCCGCGTTGGTTCTTCGTGCCGGTGACGGTGTTCGGCTGCGGGAGTTGACCCGGTCGTCGACCCGCCGGCAGGGCATGTCCGGCGGGGGCTCGGATGGTGTTGTCGGCCCGCGGCAGGCTTGCCGCACGCTGAGATCGGTCGGCGGGACGATGAACCCGGCGTGGCGAAGGTGTGGCTGGTCGGGATGACCCGGCAGACGGTGATCGCTTGGCGGGCCCGGTATGGGGCCGGCGGGATCCGGTCGCTGGCCGATCTGCCTCGTTCGGGCCGGCCGCCGGTGATCGACGAGCCTGCGGTGATCACCTCGACGCTGAACCCGCCGCCGGACACGCTCGGGGGTGGCGCGCTGGTCGACACGGCACCACCACCTTGTTCGCCGCCCCGGAGGTCGCGACCGGAAGAATCAGCGCGGACGCCTGCGCATTCGCCGGCTCGTGGTCGCCGGCCTTCAGCAGGTCGCGGATGCGGTCCGTCCTGTTGTCATGCCGACGAAGGGGTGCCTCGGCCGCCCTTGGCCTTGTTGCCCGCCGCCTGCAGGTCCAGGCGGTATTCGTCCTGGGCCCGGATGCCCATCACCACCACGTCGATGTCGCGGTCGTGGGTCTGGGGCGTGTGTCTGCGACTGCGGCACGCCCGTGAGCGCTAGGGGTGTCTGGCGGATCATGACGGCCTGCGCCGGGCCCAGCTTCCGCCTCGCGCCGCGGTCCGGAAGACCGGATACAACACCGGTATCCGATCTTCCGCCTCGCGGCGCGGTCCGAAAAGGCCGGATACAACACTGGTATCCGACCTTCCGCCCCACTTGCGAGGCGAAACCTGGACCTCGTCGGCGACGCCATGATCCGCCAGACACCCGCTAGGGTTTGCGGACGATTCCGCACCATTGGTCGACCTCGGTCGGCAGGCTGCCGTCGGCGCGCGGTTCGGGACGCCACCGTGAGCAGGAGACCCAGCCCGGCTCGACGACTTCCAGACCGGTGAAGAATTCGGCGATGCGCTCGGGGGTCCGCAGTTTCAGTTTCGGCTGGGCGTCGATGTTCCATACCCGGACGGCCTCGGCGGTGGTGTCGCCGTTGACGGCTGTGGTCGTGTTGGCCACGGCGATGTAGCTTCCCGACGGCACCGCGGCCAGTAGCCGGTCGATGATCTGCTGTAGCTCATCGTCGTCGTTGATGAAGTGCATGATGCCGAGCAGCATGATCGCGACGGGGCGGGAGAAATCCAGTGTCCTGGTCGCCGCCCGCAAGATCGTGTCCGGGTCGTGCAGGTCGGCGTGGATGTAGTCGGTGGCGCCCTGGGGGGAACTGATGAGCAGGGCGCGCGCGTGCGCCAGCACCAGCGGGTCGTTGTCGACGTAGACGATCCGTGTTTCGGGGGCGACTTGCTGGGCGACTTCGTGGGTGTTGTCCTGGGTGGGCAGCCCGGTGCCGATGTCGAGGAACTGGCGGATCCCCGCCTCGGCGGTCAGGTAGCGGACAGCTCGCCCGAGGAACTGCCGATCCGCCTGTGCCAACTCGATCACCACGGGAAAGATTTCCCGCACCCGGTCCCCGACCTGCCGATCTACCGCGAAGTTGTCCTTACCGCCGAGCCAATAGTTCCAGATCCGTGCCGTGTGCGGGACATTCGGGCGAATGCTGTCGTCAACGACCGATTCGTCAGCCATCATCTGCCTTTCCAGAGTTCGCCCTGAGTAGAGTCTCCACAGTCGACCCAGTGATGATCGATGGTACCGACACGGCGGCTGCGCGCCGCGGCACGGTACTGCTGCCCTACGGGCGCCTGGGATGGCGACTTGCGGCCGCGTCGAGTCGGCCGTCGTGACCGACTTGAAGGCGTTCCGCCGAGCCTGCTACGAGGCCGCGCGACGAACCGGCGGCGAGCTGACCGAGCGGGGCGTGGATCAGCACGGCCTGGCGTCGGCCCGCGAGCCGCGAGCCACCGCGACGGCCGCTTCCTTTACCTTCATCAGGCAGTGACCGCGTGCCCACGACGGAACGACGAGACGACGAGGTGGCGACAGGTGCATCCGCCAGCACAGACCGGGTCCGCCCGGCTTCGGGTGAGCGTGCCCGACGCGCAGCTCGCTGAGGCGCTGGGCGACGTCGCGCCCGGGGTCGAGCTGCTGCGCTGGGACATGACCGGCCCGGCCCCACGGGCCGACATCGACCTCGCGGTCGTGCCCTACGTGCCGGGCAGTGCGCACCTGCGCTGGCTGGCGGGGGTACGGACCCGGCTCGTCCAGGCGCAGTATCTCGGCTATGACGGCGTGGCCGAGGCGCTGCCGCCGGGACACGTCTACGCCAACGCCCGCGGCGTGCACGAGACGTCCACCGCGGAGATAGCCCTCGCGCTGCTGCTGGCCGGGCAGCGGGGCATCGCCGAC
The DNA here is from genome assembly GCF_003947245.1 of Actinoplanes sp. ATCC 53533. Lineage (NCBI taxonomy): Bacteria > Bacillati > Actinomycetota > Actinomycetes > Micromonosporales > Micromonosporaceae > Actinoplanes > Actinoplanes sp. ATCC 53533. The sequence goes on from NZ_QHHV01000295.1 coordinate 37,026, forward strand.
TTCGTCCGGGCCGCCGGGCCGATCGAGCCGTCCTGGTATCCGAGCCTGGCGGACCGGCGGGTGCTGGTGCTCGGCCAGGGCGGGGTGGGCCGGGCGATCGAGGCGCGGCTGGCGCCGTTCGAGGTCGACCTGGTGCGGGTCGCGCGGACCGCCCGCGAGGGTGTGCACGGCATCGTGGAGCTGCCCCGGCTGCTGCCCACCTGCGAGGTGGTCATCGTCGGCGTCCCGCTCACCGACGACACCGTGCACCTGGTCGACGCGGAGTTCCTGGCCGCGCTGCCCGACGGCGCGATCGTCGTGAACGTGGCCCGGGGCCGGGTGGCTGACACCGCCGCGATCCTGGCCGAGGCCCGGGGCGGGCGGCTGCGCTTCGCGCTCGACGTGACCGACCCCGAGCCGCTGCCGGCCGGGCATGAGCTGTTCCGGCTGCCGAACGTGCTGATCAGCCCGCACGCCGGTGGCATGTCGACCGCGATGCTGCCCCGGGTCGCGCGGCTGGTCCGCCGGCAGATCGACCTGCTGCTGACCGGTGGGGAGCCGGTCAACGTGGTGCTGCGTTCCTGACGAGCCGAGGACCAGCGCCACCACCCGCGTGGCGCCGGGCCGGCTGCGGCATCCGGATGGATTCGGGTCGGGCTGGCTGCGGCACCCGGATGGACTCGGGTCGGGCCGGCCGCGGCACCCGGATGGACCCGGGCCGGGCCGGCCGCCGCCACCCAGGAGGGAAGCGGCGGCCGGGGCCGTTACCGCCAGGTGTCGGTCCAGGTCGCCGTGCACGGTGACGTGGACGCCGTGGTCCGGGTGCGGTTGGGGTCGCTCTCCCAGATCACCGTCGACCCCTCCTTCTTGATGTACTTGTACTGCACCGCGGTGTTGCCCGGCAGCGACACCGTCGCCTGCCAGACCGGGTACGTCGCCGAGGACAGCGCCACCGCGTTCGCCGGGTTCCAGTTGCCCAGCGCCGCCGTGTTGCCGGTGACGAAGATGTTCTGGCCCCAGGTGGTGGTCGCGGTCGCCGCGAAGGTCGTCGCCGCGGTGGTGCAGCCCGTCGGCGGCGTGGTCGAGCCGGTGCCGCGGGCGTTGATGTGCAGGGCCAGCGCGGAGTTGGCGGCCACGGTCGCGGTCACCTGGCCGCTGCCGTCGACCTGGTACGCGGCCCCGGTGCACGCGCCGCCGGAGAGGTCGCCGGTCATCACGTCGCAGTAGGTGCCGGCCGGCAGCGACGTCTGGAACGTGCGGGTCAGCGCCGAGCCGGAGCGGTTGAACGCCACATAGCCGGCGCTGCCGCGGCCGAACGCGATCTGGTCCGAGCCGTTGCTCCACCAGTTGGTGACGGCGGCGCCGGCGGCCGCGTTGCGCAGCGCGACCATGTTCGCGGTGCTGCGCCAGCGGTGCTCGCACTCCCAGCCGCTGCCGCAGCTCACCTGGCTGGTGGTGCCGTTGCTCGCGGTGGGCGGGCCGGCGTCGGCGTCGGTGAAGGTGAAGCTCGACATGACCTGCGGGACACCGTACGGCCAGGCGATCATGAAGGCCTCGGCGAGCGCGTACGAGGAGCCGTTCTTGTAGGTCAGCTTGGCCCGGCCGTTGCGCTGGGTGTCGTGGTTGTCCACGAAGGCCACCGCGTCGCCGGAGCCGAGCCGCATCGAGCCGGCCAGGTTGTTCAGGTTGGACAGGCCGCCGCCGGAGAAGGCGTTGCCGACCACGTCGCCGTAGCGGAACTCGGTGACGTCGCCGAAGCCGGCGTACTCCTCCGGGGTGGGCTCACCCGAGCCGCCCTCGATGACCTCGGAGAAGACGTACGGGTCGCCGCTGACCGGCGCGATGAACGCCGCCATGTCGCCGGCCGGCATGTGCTTGGCCGCGTCCACCCGGAAGCCGTCGACGCCCAGCGACACCAGGTCGTCGAGGTACGCGGTGAGCTTGCCGCGCACGTACGAGGACTCGGTCTTGAGGTCGGAGAGGTCGACCAGTTCGCAGTTCTGCACCTCCCACCGGTCGCCGTAGTTGGCGATGTCGTCGTTGCCGTTGCGCCCGCAGTGGTGGAAGTCGTCGGTGCCGTACGGCACGGCCGGGTAGGCGTAGTGGCTGTAGCCGGTGCCGCCGCTGCCGGTGCCGGTGGACGCGCCGCCGGCCATGTGGTTGACGACGGCGTCGACGTAGATCTTCACGCCCGCGGTGTGGCAGGTCTGCACCATGCTCGCGAACGCGGCGCGGTCACCGCGGCGGGTGGTGAGCTGATAGCTGACCGGCTGATAGTCCTGCCACCAGGGATAGTTGCGGCCCGGCAGCACCACGTGCTCCTGCGGCGGCGAGACCTGCACGCCGCCGAAGCCCTTGGGCCCCAGCGTGGTCGTGCACTCGCTCGCGATCGAGGCCCACGGCCATTCGAAGAGGTGGACGATGACGTCCTTGGCGCCGGGGGAGGCGGTGGAGGCCTCGGCACTCTCGGCGTTGCGGACGACGCCGACGGCCAGCAGGGCCGTGGCGAGGACGGCGGTCGTCGCGGCGGCGACGACCTGACGGATACGCATGGAGGACCTCCGGGAACTTCAGGAGCGGTACGGTGGGAACGGCACCGGGTGAAACTTCTTGCGCAAGTGCCGGGAAGTTATCAGGGTGTTTCCCGCCGGTAAAGAGACCGCTCTCTATTCATGCGCCCGGCTTGTCCTGCCGAGTCCCATTCAGCTTGCAGGAAAGTGGCATCGCTGCTGGGCGTGTCGCCGAAAAAGGGCAGGTGAAGCGCGTTCTCGCAGCTCAGGGCCCACGCAAGAACTTTCAAAGATCAAATATTTCAGGCGGCCGTAATATCGACGGTCTCGGCGCTCCGGCCGGCCTGGTTGATCGCGGTGGAGCCGCGCACCACGAGCTCGGGGGAGAAGACGTACTCCGAACGGGGCGCGCCGTGGCCGTTGATCTCGTCGACCAGCTGGCGGATCGCCGCGTTGCCCATCGCCGCCACCGGCTGCCGCAGCGTGGTCAGCGGCGGGTCGGTGAAGGCGATCAGCGGCGAGTCGTCGAAGCCGACGACCGAGACGTCCCGCGGCACGCTCAGGCCCCGCCGGCGCGCGGCCCGGATCGCGCCCAGCGCCATCAGGTCCGAACCGCACACCATGGCGGTGGCGCCGCGGCCGAGCAGCTGACCGGCCGCCACCTCGCCGCCCTCCACGCCGAACAGGGTCAGCGCGACCAACTCGTCCAGCTCGCCGTCGCGTACGCCCAGCTCCCGGCGCATGGCCGCGCGGTAGCCCGCGAGCTTGCGCTGCACGTTCAGGAAGCGGTCCGGGCCGGAGACGAAGCCGATCCGGCGGTGCCCGAGCGCGACCAGATGGGAGACCGCCAGCTCGGCGGCCAGCCGGTCGTCGCAGGAGATGAACGGGGCGTCCAGGCCCTCGGCGTACCCGTTGATCAGCACGATCGGCAGCGGCCGCTGCACCAGGCGGCGGTAGCGCTCGTGGTCGGCGGTGGTGTCGGCGTGCAGGCCGGAGACGAAGACGATGCCGGACACCTGCCGGTCGAGCAGCATCTCCACGTACTCGTCCTCGGTCACGCCGCCCGGGGTCTGGGTGCACAGCACCGGGGTGAAGCCGCTCTGCGACAGCGCCGACTCGATCGTCTGGGCGAAGGCCGGGAAGATCGGGTTCTCCAGCTCCGGGACGATCAGGCCGACCAGTCCGGCGCTGCGCTTGCGCAGCCGCTCGGGCCGCTCGTAGCCGAGGACGTCGAGGGCGGTCAGCACCGCCTGGCGGGTTTCGGTGGAGACGCCGGGCCGGTCGTTGAGGACCCGCGACACCGTCGCCTCACTGACCTCGGCCTGGCGCGCGATGTCGGACAGTCGTGCGCGCATGGGCGCCACTATAGAACCGTCCTCCGCCCGGGCTCGCAGGCGAACTGCCACTGGAACTTCTTGCGGAAGAACTGCAAGGTCTTCCATTATCGGAAATCCCTTGCTAGCGTCCCCGCAACAGCCGGGCCGGGCCTATGGGGGCCTTGCACCCGGTTCCCCCCTTTCTGTCCTCGCACGTTCTTCGGGCGCCGCCGTGTGCCCGATTGGAGAAGATTATGAGCATCCGTACCACGGGTGTCGTCGCCGTCCTCGCCCTGGCGCTCGCCGCCTCGGGCTGCAGCGGCGGCGGAGACGACCCCGAGACCCAGGCCTCCGCCGCTCCCGCCGGCGGCAAACTGGTCATCTGGGGCGACGACAAGCGCGCGGCGGCCCTCAAGCCGTTCGCCGAGAGGTTCGGCCAGGAGAACGGCGTGACCGTCGAGGTCCAGGCCATCTCCAAGGACCAGCAGACCACCTTCGTCACCGCGTCGCAGCAGGGCAGCGGCCCGGACGTGATGGTCGGCGCGCACGACTGGATCGGCAACCTCGTGCGGAACGGCGCGATCGACCCGGTGCCACTGACCGCCGAGCAGCAGCAGAGCCTGGCACCGAACGCGGTCAAGGCGGTCACCTTCAACGGCCAGGTCTACGGCGTGCCGTACGCGACCGAGAACCTGGCCCTGATCCGCAACACCAAGCTCGCCCCCGCGGCCCCGGCCACCATCGAGGACCTCGTGGCGCAGGCCAAGAAGCTCAAGGCGGACAAGAAGGCGAGCGAGCTCCTCTGCCTGCAGGTCGGCCAGAACGGCGACGCCTACCACGCGTACCCGCTGTTCAGCTCGGCCGGCGGCTACCTGTTCGGCACCACGGCCGGCGGCGACTACGACAAGAACGACCTGGGCATCGCCAAGCCCGAGTCGATCGCCGCCTTCAAGAAGATCCAGGCGCTCGGCGAGAAGGGCGCCGGTGCCCTCAAGCGCTCGATCACCGTGGAGAACTCGATCGCGACCTTCACCGCGGGCAAGTGCGCCTACCTGGTCTCCGGGCCGTGGGCGATCACCGACGCGAAGAAGGCCAAGATCGCGTACGACATCTCGCCGGTGCCCGGTTTCGCCGGCGGCAAGCCCGCCCGGCCCTTCCTCGGCGTGCAGTCGTTCTACGTCGCGGCCAAGGGCAAGAACAAAGCCCTGGCCCAGGAGTTCGTCACCAACTACGTGACCACCCCCGAACTGGCCGTCGCGCTGTATCAGGCCGAGCCCCGCCCGCCGGTGCTGACCGCCGCGTACGACCAGGTCAAGGGTACCGACCCGGACCTGGCGAAGTTCGTCGACGCCAGCAAGAACGCCGTGCCGCTGCCCGCGATCCCGGAGATGGCGACGGTCTGGGACCCGTTCGGCAAGGCCGAGTCCGCCGTCATCGCCGGCGCCGACCCGAAGACCGCGTTGACCGCGGCGGCCAAGACCATCTCCGGCCAGATCAAGCCGTGACCGACTGCACCGAGCCTCGCCGTGCCGGTGCGGAGTCAGAAGGGCATGGCACAGCATGACTGCTCTTCTTGAGCGGGAGACCGTCCCGGCCGAGGCTCCCGGGCCCTCCGGCCGGGGCGGCCTCGCCGGCCCGCTTCTCAAGATCGCCCTGCTCGGGCTGGTCGCCGGGCTCGCCGTCTGGGCGGCTTTCCCGCTGATCGCCGAGCGGGCCTGGCCCGGACTGGCGGTCCTGCTGGTCGCCACCGCCGGGCTCTTCTACCTGTACGCCGGCCCGCGGCACATTCCCGCCAAGTACCTGATCCCCGGCACCCTGTTCCTGATCGTCTTCCAGCTGTTCCCGGTGGCGTACACGGCGGCGACCGCCTTCACCAACTTCGGCGACGGGCACCGCGGCGACAAACAGGAGGCCGTCGTGGCCATCCAGACCGCGTCGGTCACCCGGGTGCCGGGCTCCACCGAGTACGCGCTGACGGTCGCCACCACCGGCGATCCGGCGACCGGGGCACTGACCTTCCTGGTCACCGACCCGCCCTCCAAGGTGGTCTCGGCGGGCACCCCGGCCGGGCTGACGGCGCTGCCGGCCGGCGACGTCACGGTGAACGCCGCCGGCCGGGTCACCGCCGCCGCCGGCTACACGCTGCTCAACGGCGGCCAGGCCAGCGCCCGCAGCAAGGAGATCACCGACCTGGCGGTGCCCACCCCGGTCGGGGCGATCCGCTCGCAGGGGCTGTCGCGCGCCTACGAGGGTAGGGCCGGGCGGGCGTACGACGGGGCGTGCGACTGCGTCCGGGACACGACCTCGGGCAAGACCTGGACGGCCGACGAGGAGGCTGGCGCCTTCGTGGCCGCCGACGGGGAACGACTGGCGCAGGGCTGGCGGGTCGGCGTCGGGCTGAGCAACTTCACCCGGCTCGTCACCGACTCGGCGATCTCCGGGCCGTTCGCCCGTACCCTGATCTGGAACTTGTTCTTCGCCCTCGCCTCCACCGGCGGGACCTTCGTGCTCGGCCTGGGCTGTGCGCTGGCCCTGCACTCGCCGCGGCTGCGCGGCCGCACGCTCTACCGCACGCTGCTGGTGCTGCCGTACGCGATGCCGTCGTTCGCGATGCTGCTGGTCTGGCGGGACATGTTCAACACCGACTTCGGGCTGATCAACAACCTGTTCGGGCTGGACGTGGACTGGTTCGGCGGCGCCGCGTCCGCGCGGACCGCGGTGATCCTGGTGCAGTTGTGGCTCGGGTATCCGTACATGTTCCTGGTCGCGACCGGCGCGCTGCAGGCGATCCCGCCCGAGCTGTCCGAGGCTTCGAGGATCGACGGGGCCTCGCCGTGGCAGTCGCTCAAGCGGGTCACCCTGCCGCTGCTGCTGGTGGCGCTGACGCCGCTGCTGATCTCGTCGTTCGCGTTCAACTTCAACAACTTCAACGCGATCTACCTGACCACCGACGGCGCGCCGTTCCCGGCCGACAACCCGGCGAACGGCGCCACCGACCTGCTGATCACCTACACCTACCGGCTGGCGTTCGGCGGCTCCGGCGCGCAGTACGGCTTCGCCGCGGCGGTGTCCATCTTCATCTTCGTCATCGTCGCGGTGATCTCGACGGTCAGCTTCCGCCGCACCCGCCGCCAGGAAGAGGTCTACTCGTGACGAAGTGGTTGTCCCGCGTCGGATGGCGGCACGGGGTCGCGCTGCTGGCCCTGGTCTTCTCGCTGTTCCCGATCGTGTTCGTGGTGTCGGCGGCGCTGAACCCGCTGGGCACGCTGTCGTCGACCGCGGCCGTGCCGACCGGGGCGTCGCTCGGCAACTTCGCCAACCTGCTGTCCGGCACGGACTTCGCCCGCTGGTTCGGCAACTCGGTGCTGATCGCGGGCGTGTCGGCGGTGGCGTCGGTGTTCCTGTCGGCGCTGGCCGCGTACGCCTTCAGCCGGATGCGTTTCCGCGGCCGCCGGGTGGGCCTGCTGGCCCTGCTGCTGATCCAGATGTTCCCGCAGTTCCTGGCGATCGTGGCGATCTTCGGAATGTTCGCCACCATCACCGACCTGTGGCCGGCGATCGGCTTCAACCAGGCCGGCGGCCTGATCCTGCTGTACCTGGGCGGCGCGCTGGGCGTGAACACCTGGCTGATGAAGGGCTTCTTCGACACGGTCCCCCGGGAACTGGACGAGTCGGCCACCATGGACGGCGCGTCGCACGCCCAGACGTTCTTCCGGATCCTGCTGCCGCTGGTCGCGCCGATCCTGGCGGTGACCGGGCTGCTGGCCTTCATCGGCACGATCAACGAGTTCCTGATCGCCAACGTCTTCCTGACCGACACCGGCGCGAAGACCCTGTCGGTGGGCATGTACGGCCTGGTGGCGGGCGAGCGCGACAACAACTTCGGGATGTTCTGCGCGGGCACCCTGCTCACGGCGGTCCCGACGGTGCTGGTCTTCCAGTTCCTGCAGCGCTACATCGTCGACGGCCTGACGGCCGGGGCGGTCAAGGGCTGAACGCGGTGTTGCCCTTGGGTGTGCTCGCGTTCGGGGTTGTGTTTGTTGGGGGGTTGGTGGTTGGGGTGGTCAGGGGCTGAGTGTGGTGTTGTCCTTGGGTGTGCTCGCGTTCGGGGTTGTGTTGTCGGGGGCCTGGCGGCTGGGGTGGTCAGAGGCTGAGCGCGATCTTGCCTCGGGCGTGCTCGCGTTCGAGGTGCCACAGCGCGGCCCTGGCCTCGGACAGCGGATAGGTGCGCTCGATGGCCGGCGAGACCTCGCCCCGCTCGACCATCCCGGCGAGCAGGGCGAGGTCGCCGACGTCACGCTTGGCGGCGAGCACCCGCAGGCGCGGGCCGCCCAGAAAGACGCCGAGCAAGCGGGGCACCGGACCGAGGAGCGGCCCGCCGTTGCCGGTCGCCGCTATGTAGACGCCGCGCGGGGTGAGCAACCGGCGCATCGCGGCGAGGCTATGGCTGCCGGCCAGGTCGATGATCGCGTCGAAGCGCCCGGTGGTGGCGGCGAGATCCTCGCGGGTGTAGTCGATGACGCGTTCCGCTCCCAGCTCGCGAACCAGGTCGACGTTGCGGGTGCGGCAGACGCCGGTCACGGTGGCGCCGAGCGCGCGAGCGATCTGGACGGCGAACGTGCCGACCCCGCCCGAGGCGCCGTTGATCAGGACCGTCCTTCCCGTTCCCGTTCCCGTTCCCGTTCCCGTTCCCGTTCCCGTTCCGGTTCCGGCACTCGTTCCGGTTCCCGTTCCCGTTCCGGCTTCCGTTCCCGTTCCGGCTTCCGTTCCGGTTTCGCCTTTGGTTCCGGCTTCGGCTCTTGGTCCGGTTCCTGCTTCCGCTCTGGGTTCGGCTTCCGCTCTGGGTTCGGCCTTGGCTTCGATGCCGGCGAGGCGTAACGCCTGCAGCGCGGTCGTCGCCGCCACCGGCAGCGTCGCGGCGTCGGCGAAGGACAGCCCGGCCGGTTTCGGGGCCAGGTTGGCCGCCGGGGCTGTCACGTATTCGGCGAAGCCCCGCTGCTCCACCTCGCCGAACACCTCGTCGCCGGGCCGGAATCGGGTGACGTGCGAGCCGATGGCCTCGACCACGCCCGCGACGTCGCGGCCGAGGATCGTCGCCTTCGGCCGGCCCACCCCGAACGCCAGGCGGGCGATCCGCGGGGAGCCGTGCAGCATGAACAGATCGGCTTGGTTGAGGGAGGCGGCGCGCACGCGGAGCAGGACGTCGTGCGGGCCGGGGACGGGTTGCTCCACGTCGGCCCAGGACAGCACGTCCGGGGTGCCGTACCGGTGGTAGGTCAGGGCTTTCACAGCGTGCTCCTCAGGACCGGCGGGCGTGGGCGAAGGTGTCGATGATCGTCTGCAGCAGGGTCCAGCCGGCCAGGGCGATCAGTCCGGCCGTGAGCCAGGTGCCGGTGCCGGCCGGCCAGCCGGCGGCCGTGACGAACGCCGGATTGAGCAGGTGATCGGTGGCGGCGGCCCAGCCCAGCACCGCCGCGCCGGTGACCGAGACGACCGAACCGGCGATCGCGACGGGCAGGCTCCAGCTCAGGTAGTAGCGGGAGAACGAGGCGCCGAGGGACGCGACGCCGACGGCGATGAAGACCCACACGAAGCCGGTGTCGAACAGCCAGGGGGAGAGCACGCCGATCGGGTCGCCGTTCGCGTCGTGCTCGGTGCTGACCACGGGGGAGAGCAGGACGAACGCGGTGACGAGCACCAGAATCAGGGTCTCGGCGACCAGCTCACCCCAGCGGGCGCGGCGGCTGGGCGGCTCCGGCAGGGCGGCCGGGGTCCACGGCCGGTCCGGGGTGAGCCGCAAAGCCGGGGTGCGCTCGATGATCGCGTAGAGCACGGTGGTCCAGACCGCGATGTGCACCGCGGTCGTGACCGCGGCACCCAGGCTGTCCCCGACCACCGTGAGCCAGGGCGCCTCGTCCACCGCTCGCAGGAACGCGACGACGGCGGCGACGACGGGCACGACGGAGACGAGCAGCGTGGCCAGCATCCGGGTGTAGTCGAGGAACACGGCGGGGCCGATGAGCTGCAGTGGACGGTCGGCATAGCCGGCGGCGAGCCGGGCGGGGTCGCCGAGGTGGGTCAGCGCGGCCACCTCGGCGGCGGCCGCGTCGCCGCCGTCCTCGACCCGGTCGTCGACGGCGTCGGCGATCGAGGCACGCAGCTCCCGCTCGATGTCGGTGCGCTGCCGGGCGGGCAGGCGGCGCAGGGTGGCCTGGACGTAGCGATCGGTGAGGTTGCTCATGACGCGCCCTTCAGAATGCGTAGTGCGGTGTCGAGCTGATCCCAGTCGTGGCTGAGGATGCCGGCGAGTGCGACGCCGGCGTCGCTGGTCCGGTAGAACTTGCGCGGCCGGGCCTCGTCGGTGTTCCAGTCGCTGGTGAGCAGGCCCTGCTTCTCGAGCCGGCGCAGCAGCGGATAGAGGGTGTTGGCGTCGACGGCGAAACCGCGCGCACCGAGCAGATCCAGCAGTGCGTAGCCGTAGTTGGGCTCGGTCAGGACGAGCAGGCAGGCCAGCACGACGGTGCCCCGCCGCAACTCCTGCAGGTGGGTCGCCAGTAGCTCATCATCGGCCATGACTCACACTATAGCGTGTGCCACACACTATTGGGTGACGTGTGGCCGACACTCCTCTTCGAGGTACCGCGCTGCACACGCGGCCCCGATCCGGCGGCACCCGGATTGACGCCGTCGGGGAGGCTGGGAGCATGGAAAGGCGCCGAAGCCGGCCCCGGACGATCGGCTACGCACTGGCCACGGCCGTGGCCGCCGGCGTCGCGACTCGCCTGGCCACGCGTGACAGCGACGCCGACCAGTGGCTGATCGGTGTCGGCGGCAGCCTCTTTCTCCTCATCGGCGGATGGCAGACCGCACAGGCCGTGCTCATGATCTGGCGGTCGTGGCAGCTCAGGCTGTTCGGGCAGGACACATGGGCAGTGCTGACCGAAAAGGACGGCCGCGACGACGCCGATTCCAACACTTTCTGGACGGCACGGGTGGAAGGCCCGGGCTTCACGTGCACAATCGACAACGGGACCTGGGACCCGGGCCAAGTGGGCGAACAAGTCCTCGTCCGCCGGCACATCCCAAGCGGCCGAGCCGAGCTACGGCCGACGCCACGCCCGACGGGCAAACTGATCCGCGACATAGTCGGCCCGTTCGCCCTGGTCCTCGTGGCCGGCACCCTCGCCGGGATCGGTTTCGGGGTGCTGTGGGCCCTCGACCTCCTCCGTTAAGAATGGGTGGCAGGAACCCGAGCTCAGCAGCCGGACGTCCGGAACCGCCCAACTCGCGACACCCGCACCGCCCGACCTGAGAAATCGACGCCCGACCTCACTGCGCCTGAACCGCCGGACAGTCTCAACGGAGTAGCGGCTCACCACATCGGGACGCACGAAGATGCACGCCACGCATCGACCAATTTCTGACGGTTCGGCGTGTTCGTGTCGTAGTACCGCTCGGCGAAACGGGCCGCGAGCTCGGCGCCTCCCTCATCGTGAAGGGTGACGGAGCCCTCCACTGACAAGCCCGCCAGCCAACGGCGGCCAACCCGAAGCCGACGATGGGCACGGGAGGATGGGCACGGGAGCGCGGCCGGCTGGCCGGCGTTCGACCCCAGGACCACGGTCAGTGACAGGGCCCAAGGCCGGGAAGTGCGCACTCATGCCGATGAGAATGCTCCCGTACCCGAGGGCCGGCGGCAGGGCGACAACGATTCAGGGCGGGATCTGCCGACAATATCGTCGGGGGTTTCGGCGAGGATTCGATATGTTCGTGGGAAACGCCGGGATCGCCTTTCCGTGTGGTGTTCTGGTCGTTGGATGTTTGGTGGCGGGGATTTGCTGCGTATCGGGTCGTTGAGGGTCGGGCCTGGCCTGGTCTGGTGTTCGCCCGCCCGTTCCCCGGCAGGGTGGCCTGGCGAGCGGGGCGCGGGGTTGGTGACGCCGGCCCGTTCCGCGGCCGACGCGTAGGCGCTGCGGGATACCTGCTCCCAGGAAGGACGGGGGTGGGTGCTGGGCGGCAACCCGTGTCTCGATCGTGGCGGGCACGGCTCGGACGATGGTGAGCTGTCCGATCCGCAGCGGGACCCACTACCAGCCCGGCCGGTTCGACCTGCTCGACCGGCTCGGCCTGCTCGACCGGCTCGGCCTGCTCGACCGGCTCGGCCTGCTCGACCGGCTCGGCCTGCTCGACCGGCTCGGCCTGCGCGGCTGGCTTGGCCTGTTCGGCCCGCTTGGCCTGCTCGACCGGCCCGGGCCGCGTGGCTTGCTCAGCTGGCCCGGCCCGTTCGGCGTGCTCGACCGGCCCGGGCTGCGCGGCTTGCTCAGCTGGCCCGGCCTGTTTGACCGGCTTGGCCTGCGCGGC